>CAZUYZ010000074.1:0-9700 GCA_964624365.1 uncultured Puniceicoccaceae bacterium | reverse complement strand
AGGTTTTGTAAGATTTTGTTGTACAAGATATTGCTGAGCTGTGAAGGCGCGCCTTTTGGCGCGTTGAGTCAGCTGCTCAATGTCTTGTGGAGCAAAAGATTATGAAAGATCGTGATTTCAACTCACGAATCTAGGATTCATTAATCTGCGTACACTTGTGGCTTCGAATAACTCAACTTATAGGTATTGTTTTACCAAAAAACGCATATTGACATTAAACAACATCCCATTGCCTAGGAAGAGCACCGGAGCTACCAAGTGTATTCAACCGTATAGCTGATCCTTTGCTTTTTGTCCGGTCCGACTGTTACCGTAAACCCAATTGTCTGCGCGTCTAATTTCTCAAAGGGCTCACTTGGTTGGAGAATGTCCCAGTTTGAACAGCGGTAGAGATGCTCAACCACCTGAACCGTCACAGTCTCTTCACTGCGGTTACGGACCTCGATCTCAAAACTTTCACTAATCAGATTACGTGATGGATGCTTAAAAAAGTTTGTACGTGTACGTTCGCCAACGAGATCGAAGGCATTGCCAAGGTAAACGCGAATACGCTCGTTCTTTGGCGTATGGTCGATGGTGTCTTCACCGGTAAATTCCAGCTGTCCGTCGTCGTCCATGCGATAAAATCGAATACGCCCGGCAGGTACCGGAATGCCCAAATCATTGTCTTCCCTATTTTCAAACTCACGATAAATCGCAACATCCGGCTGCGAATTCTGACCAAAGTTCCGCTTAGTGTTCAGGCTACCGTAGTAATTCGCCTTAAATCCATCGTAAACATATTGCTTCTTAGTCTGCACCGTCTCCGCACGAACAAACTCGACCTGCTTAGTCTCGCGATCGTGCAGTGTGGTTGCTAGTGGCAAGGTATACATGTGAAATTCGTCGAATTTCTTTTCCTGCACTTCCGGCATGGCAAAATCAGCCTCAGCAGCGAGCGCATAACTTTTTGCGCGTCGGCCATCTTCCAAAACGGGATTCACCTTATTAACATCTCCGGCAATCAGTTTAATCCTGGCATCTTCAAACGTTTTTCCGGTATTATTTTCAATTGAAATCCAGCCGGTAAGATTGACCGTATCACCCTCTTTCGGGAGCACCAGATTGTAGTCTGCTTTCCAGGACATACCTCCAGTCAGATAACTAAGCTGAGCATCAAACTTGGCTTTTTTATCTGAAAACAAATTCCATGTAAGTGTTGGTTGGAGTACCGAGTCATCACCAAGATCAGGAAAAAGCGGCTCACCCGGCAGTCGCATCTGTAAGGCTCCATCGACTTCAATAATCGGTTCGAGAGTAATTTGCCGCTGACGACCATACTGGTCCTTACTGCTAACCACTGAGGGTGCGCGAATAATTTTTCCAGACAGAACAACTTCTTCATCATCCAATTGTTTGAGAAATCGAATCTTTCGTCCTTCAAATAGTTGTAACAGTCGCTGCTGATCCACTGGATCGCCACGATAGCTCTGTTCAAGAATACTGAGTTCCACATTCTCAGACGGGTCGCGCAGAATGACGGACTCAGGCTCCAGCTGAGTCGTAACACCGCTGTAGCTGACCTCATTGGTTCCGGATTTGAGATCCAACTTTACAGCGTCACGGACAACCGCAAAATTTTCGTTATAAACGGTAATTGCAGGCTGCGCTGCAACCACTAGACAGAAAAATAGATTAAGAATTAAAAGCTTCATTATTTTGATCTTTAGTGATTCATGTTGTTTATGTCACGCACTTCCCAGTTTAAAATTATCGCTGTTGATGGCGGCGCTGCAACCGGCAAGTCCTCCACTTCCAAAGCGCTTGCTGAGCGACTAAATCTGATGCACGTGGATACAGGCTCACACTACCGGACGCTGACTTGCGCCTTACTGGATGCTGGAGCTGACCCGGAAAAGCTGGAAACAGTTATATCACTACTGGAATCGTGTAAGCTCGATACTGCTATCGAACATCGCAGCGCCCGCATTCGAATTAATGGAAGACTGTTTGAAGATGCAGAGATTCGGTCCCCAAATGTAAATGCAACCGTCTCTAAATTTGCTGCGCTCCAACCGGTCCGGGATTTCCTCTTCAATTATCAACGCAATCAAGCTCGTATTGCTCGTGAGCAGGGTCCGTTTGAAGGCCTCGTCATAGAAGGTCGCGACATTGGCTCCGTCATTTTTCCCGACGCAGACTTTCGCTTTTTCTTATTTGCCGATGAAGCCGCCCGCAAGGCTCGTCGCGTTCAAGATGGCCAGGTCGACTCTATTTCTGAGCGTGACAAACGGGACAGCGAACGCAAAAATGCGCCACTCATTTGCCCGGAAGGTGCCATCCGCATCGATACCGGCAAGCTCAATCTTGAAGGAGTGGTCGATTACATTTGCAAAGTTGTCCAAAGCTAGAAGCGCTTTCTTAACTATTCTGGGCTCAGATTCGTTTATCTGCAATTAGCTTGTGTGCTTTGCTTAAGCGATCTTTATGTAAGTGCTTGTTTTGTTAAGAGTTTTTTATGAATAAAAGATATATACTATTGTTTTTGGCACTTTGTTGGATCAGCCAGGCTTTTGGAAATGAGGCCGTCTCTGAATTCAATGGAAAAGTCGACTCAGTGTACGGCAACCTCAATTCCAGTGACGGATGGATTTCAGAAGGCAGCGTTTCGTTCCCGATCGCAGATACTCTCGGCTTTCAGTTCGATGCATTACATGCTGATGTTGAAGAAGTCGATTTCAGTGGCTTAGGTGGACACCTGTTCTGGCGAGACCATGAAATTGGACTTCTGGGTATTTCATTTGGAGGTGTTTTTGGAGACGAGGTTGATTCCTACGAACTCAGCATTGAGGGTGAATACTACTTCAGCTGGATTACACTTGGAGCCAAGACGGGATACGCTTCAATCGAATACGAAGATTACGTGCCTTTTATTGAAACTGAAAAGGATGTAGCATTTGGACTTCTCTATTTTACTGCCTATCCCATCGACGATTTAAGCGTTACGGTAGGTTTGGAAAGCCGATTTGATAACGACTCCATACGATTAGACGCAGAATACGAATTGCCCGTTGATGGCCTAAGTCTTTTTTCGCGCTCGATGATTGCCGAAAATGATTACGATCATGTCTTGTTCGGCCTCCGCTACTACTTCGGTGGCAACAAGAGCTTAAAGCAGAGGCATCGCCACGATGATCCTCGAAACGTTGTTCAGGACGTTTTATTTGGTGTGGGAACGTATGGCGCTGAATACAATAAACGTGGTAATGAGTTTATCAGCAAAATCAGAGCAAATGGAAGGAGCGGCAGTTTTGATAATTTTGGCTCTTTTGATACTTACGGATTTGTTGCTTCAATGTCAGATTATGATTCTTTTAATAATTATAACTATGCTCCTGGTACGTTTTCCTTCAATCCAGTTCTTCCCAATGAGACTCCATAGAGAAAAAAAATACGCTCTGAAGCTATTAACCTGAGTTGCAGACAAATTGCCTCCGCAATAACGACACATGCCCTCTCCAAGTCCAAACGTTTCATTGATTTACAGGCTTTCCCGCACGCTTGTAAGTTGGTTCTTTAATACATTTTACGATTATTCAACCTCGGGGAGTCATCACGTTCCTCTGGATGAAAGTAGTATCCTGGCTGCAAACCATATCAGTTTCTACGATCCTCCGGTGATTTCGATCCATGTGAAGCGTCAGCTCAATTACTTCGCCCGGGACACTTTGTTCAAGGGTGTTCTGGGAATACTCATACGCAGCCTTGAGACCATTCCGGTCACACTTAATGCTGCCGATATCAAATCGCTCAAAGCTATCTTTAAAGTATTGAAGAACAATGGCGCCATTGTGATCTTCCCGGAAGGCACCCGATCGTCTGATGGCAAGCTTGCCGCATCCAAACCCGGCACTGGTATGATTGCCTGTAAGTCGAAGGCAATAGTCATCCCCACTCGCATCTTTGGAACCTTCGAGATTTGGGGCCGGCATAGAAAACTTCCCTCGCTGGGAGGCCCGATCCACATTAGTTTTGGTCCGCCAATGACAGTCGATACAATTGATCCGGGGCCAGACCACCCAGATCGCTACGGCGAAGCGTCCAAACGTATCATGAATGAGATTGCAAAACTCAAGGCGCCGGAACTAAAGATTGTTTAATCACCCAGAAATCTAAGACGACATCAGACTTTTTTTAGAATCCGTTAACCATGCAACACCCTACTGATCGATATGCCCAGCGCGGCGTCTCTTCTTCAAAATCCGAGGTTCATGCTGTCGTCGATACACTTGACCAAGGCATTTTCCCCGGAGCATTTTGTAAAATAGGTCCTGATATTCTAACTGGTAATCCAGAAAAGTGTAATATCATTCATTCAGACGGATCCGGCACCAAAAGCACACTCGCTTATTTGCATTACAAAGAAACTGGAGATCCATCCAATTTCCGCAAAACAGCACAAGATAGCATTGTTATGAACATTGACGATCTGCTTTGTGTAGGCGCCACCGACGGGATTCTGCTATCCAGCACAGTTAATCGCAATGCCAGAGCTGTTCCCGGAGAAGCCCTTGCTCAACTAATCTCAGGCACCGAAGATTTCCTCACTCTACTACGCGATTACGGCATCGGAGTGCATAGTGGCGGCGGTGAAACTGCTGATGTCGGCGATCTCACCGGAACAGTCACTGTCGATTCCTGTGCTGTGGCAGTGATGGACCGCGATAACGTCGTTGACAATTCACGTATTAAACCAGGACTCGCGATTGTTGGCTTATCCTCTTCGGGAAAAGCAAGCTATGAGACAGTCGAGAACTCAGGGATTGGCAGCAATGGCCTAACCAGCGCACGGCATGATCTGTTGAGCAATTACTACCTCGAAAAGTACCCGGAGACCTGTGATGCAAAAACCGATAAAGACTACCTCTACTGCGGACCTTATCGACTCAATGATCCACTACCAAAGTCGACCATGACTGTAGGAGAAGCCTTAATGAGCCCAACTCGCACCTACGGCCCCGTTATCAAACGGCTTCTTAATGAAGTGCGTGAACATATCTACGGCATGGTTCACTGCTCCGGTGGCGGCCAAACCAAGTGCATTCGTTTTGGCTCCAAAGTTCACTTTGTTAAAGACAACCTGATGCCCGTACCGCCAATTTTCGAAGCGATTCAGGCAGCGAGCAAAACCAGTAACGAAGAGATGTTCCGCGTATACAACATGGGGCATCGTATGGAAATTTTTTGTGAACCTTCCGCCGCTGACGAAATTATCGCCATCAGCGAACAGTTCGATATTCCGGCACAAATCATAGGTCGAACGGAAGCAACCCAGCACCCACAAAATCTGAATCACGTGACCATCTCGCACAATGGAGAGATGATAAGATATTCACTTTGAAAAAGAAGTTAGAAGCGAAGAGTTCAAAACGACTAAAGACACAGTAGTGATGGGCAACGGCTAAAGCCGCACCCACACTCTATAAAGTTAAAATGAGAAATTCCTTTGCATTAATTTTTTCAGTAATAACATCAACATGCGTTGTTTGCGCATCCGATGAGTATCTTAATACAAAACGGGCCTACTCTGATTTTTGGATTTTTAGTTTCGGGTTCAACTTCTCATTCCATTAGGGACCGTAAGCCTTCTATCAAGAAACACAGCCGATAGTAATAAATCTGTGACGAAGCTGCTAAACTAACTTCAAACTCCTCCTTCAAGCCTGAGGAACTACCTGAAACCAAACAGTTTTTCCAGTGTGGCTAATGTGCCTGAAGAGATACTCGGCTTGTTTCCAGACAGATTAACCACGCGACGACAGGATTGTTTCTTCAAAAGTTCGGGATTGTAAGCCAGGATAGTTACATCGCCCGAGTTCCCAGTCAGATTTTCGCTAGCGAAGCGCGGAGTCCACTCTTTCGGAACTCCGTACTGCGAAAAAGCAACATCCCAAGCAACTACAGTGGAATCACGATAAGGGCGAGTCACTAACGATGGATAGCGCTTAACAAAATCAGGGATGCTTCTGGTATACACACGAATCCGCGCATAAGTCGGAATTTTCTGTAGGTGCTCATAAACCGTACGAATTTTGCCATGTCGCACATCCTGATAAAAATCCAACGGATTGATGCTGACAAGATTCATGCCATTCCAGTTTGAATGACGATTTTTTGTTTTGAACTTTTGGCGATCGTACCAAGCCTGGAAATCGTTTGTTAGTCGAAAGCCAATCTCGAAATGCAAGTGCGCCCGCGAACGTGGAATGGGGGATGAGGAGGAACGTCCCATAATGCCTATTAAAGTACCCGACTCAACGCGTTTGCCGACAGAAATCGTGTCGTCAACTTTGGCAAGGTGAGCATACAAGGTATGAAATATAGGACTTTCCCGATCATGCTCAATGACGATGTAACGCCCGTAGTTACTATAGCCTACTACCTTGTTGACATGGACAATACGCCCCGGCAACACCGCGTAAATTTCATCTGTTGGCTCTCCACGCTTATTACGCTCGACTGGATAGAGGTCCAATCCTTCGTGAAAACGTCTACCACTATTGCGCACACAACCAAACAGCCCGGATTCTTTTTTTCCCGAAGCGGTTGGCTGGACAAATTCTTCGATTGGCTCGCCATTCTGAAATGCGGGATTTGGAGTTGGCCATACCAAACCTGCGTAGGCATTAGCCGCAAGCACTAAACCACATATGCCCAAGAGTATAGAAAAACGAAATAACTCACGCATAACACATTCGCGAAATTCAACAGCGCCCTTCTAGTATTTGTAACGCGTTTGGAGCTCGGCGATACTTTCCTTGAGATCCAGAACAAACTGTCCAAGTTCGCGATCATCAATTTCGACGAATGTGTAGAACTTATTATCCGTAATTGCGCCGTCCAGGACTCTAGCGCCGATAGCCTCGCCATTCGTGGTCAACACGGCTCGATTCCCTTTGTTAGTGACCGAACGGCGATACATTTCACGACGACCCGTATCAGTGAGTTCAAGCATGAGCGCAAAGCCCATATCAACCTTAACCATTTCGGCGTTGATAATGTCGAACTCGTTTACAATTGGTTTTTTTTCTACCTGAATCCTAGTCCCTGAAACCGGCAATACAAACTCAACACCACTAGCTCCAGAGTAGTTCATACCACGCGACTCGATCATCAGCCGTGGAACCTGCATGTTTTCAACCTTATTGTTAAAACCATAGACGCCCTTGAAACATCCGCTGGAAAATAAAAGCAGAGTCACAAAGACAGCGACTTTATAAATGGATTTGCTATTAATACTCACACCTACGGACAAAATCCGATTCTCCACTGTTTTCAACGGAAAATTAACTTAATTTAAGACAAGATAATGTCTCCAATTGTTTCTTGAATCCGAATCATAAGATCCGCAGAAATATTGACCACTGGGACATCTAAAACCCGTTTAGTCTTTACATGCAGATACGATTGAGCGCCGTCGCTTACACGCCTTCCCTGGACGCGGACCACTCGCTTTCGTTCAAGCATAAGAGCCAGAATATATTTCAAAGCATCCGTCTCATCGTTTTTATCCACATCTTTTGATAGCTCAAAGAGAGAGAGAAAAAAATCCTCTGCCGAAACTAGTTTTGCTCGATCAGCAGCCTGCGCATCTTCCGGCTTTTCAATTGTGCGCAACCACCGCCCCAGCAGTTCTCCCGGAACTACAAAATCCGACTCCTCCGCCAGGCGAATGTCTGAGCGCCCGATTCCACCCTCTCCAATATCTTTGTAAATAAGACACACCACCTGCTCCCCCTCAGAGAAAGTCGACTCAGAGAGCGCCGAAGTACGCGCAATGCCTTTAAAATTCCAGTTCATACAAGATATTAACAAGAATCTCAAAACTCTGCTACCGATGAACCAAGACGCAATCAGAATTTAACCCTCCAGTGACTAAAGGGGTAATTGCAAAAGTTGTAAAAAACCCTACCTGAAGTTGCTCATGGTTATGCTGAATAAATAATTTTCCCTTAAGCCTGTGATGGCTAAAGCACAGATACCAGAAGAAATATTAACATGGCTACTAATTTAACCTGGAATTAGGAGTGATTTTTGGGGTCTGATGATCTGTTTGCCGATATATTCCGGGAGTACTGTCAAAAGAGTGCATGACCAATGAGCGCCAGCACAAGAATCAGTAACAAAATAGAAAGGCTGATTCGCTCCTGTTGAGTTAGTCGCATGTGAATTTGTCTCTTAATTTCAGATAGAGCATTCTTCAGTTTACGCAATATCAAAAACTTCATATACCGAATGCCAATGCGTGATCTTGCTGATAAACTGTCTTAATTGAGGCTCCAGTCGATAGTCCAGATCGTAAGGATGCAAAGAAATGCGAACTGGCTTGGAGGATGAGGAAATACGGATATTAAAAAGATTCCAAAAGTGCAAAAAGTATTTGCGAAGCGCAGTATCTGCTTCAAAACCAGTGAGAGGAAGACGTCGATAACGATCGCTGTTACTATCTAAAATCCCCTGGCTGTCTTCGTAGTATCTGAACGGCAGCGCTGTTAGATCTTCGCGGGAGAGTTTTCCCATTGCCCATGCAGGAGGTACATAAAAATCCGGAGCAGGAAGCCGATGCTTTTCAAACCATTCATAATTCTGTTGTAGCAATTCAAACAATTCTTTCCTTGAATAGCTAAGATGTTCTGCAACTTTGCGCGAAATCAGCAGGCTGTGTAAACGATGGTAAATGCCGCGAATATGAGGTACACAATGTTGCCATCCGTGTCCGGCCAAGGGGAATCCACTTTCATTTAGTTGCCGAACGCTCTCTATTTGATGGGGGTTCCATTGAACACCGGGCACAACCAGCAAGGCAACTTTCGAGCGCTGTTCAGGGGAAATAAGCTCAGCTAGGGCACGGACACCACCGAGAGTGTGTGGCATGACATCGTGAATAGTAACAGTTGCATGCATGGCAGAGCAGTTAGCGTTTCTGAGCAACTTCAGAAAGCAGTTTTAACCATTGATCCAGATTCCAATTATTTTGGGCAACCGCACTTAGGCGAGCTTTTTCAGTCATGGCAATTCTACTATCAGTACTCTCATTACTTAATTTCTCCAGTGCAGTGGCTAGTGTTTCATCTTCATTAATCAACAGAAGCCCAGCTCTCAAATCCTGCCAATCGGAGATGCCGCAGTGCTTGGAAACCATAGCAAGGCGCTGTCTGGACATTGCTTCCAATGCAACTGTGCCAAAAGATTCAACATGCGAAGGCAACACTAATATGTCGTGACCATCAATCAGTTTGAGCAAGTCAGTCCGAGTCGCCCAGCCGATGTAATGTAGGTTTTCGAGTTCATTGGCGGCCTTCTCAACTTTTTCTCGATCTGGTCCATCGCCTGCGATGTCGAAGTGTAGATTGGGTAATTGGCGTGCGGCCTCAATAACTGACTCGAGGTTTTTTTCTGCTGCCAGTCGACCAGCGAAGAGGACTCTTTCGAGCGCGCCACTATGAGCAATTACTGGAGTATGAACGAAGTCATAAGAAACTGGAGTTCCGACCAGTCGGGTAGTACAGTCTCTGATCTCTTTTGCTGTTTTGGCCATGAATTTTGAGTTGACTAGAACGAGCTCTGAACAGGCAAAGAGAATATTGTTGGAAATTTTCAGATAGACTTGGTTAATCCAGCCTTGCCAGCGGCTCCAGTATAATTGGCCCAACTTTTCAAA
>CAZUYZ010000073.1:0-3805 GCA_964624365.1 uncultured Puniceicoccaceae bacterium | reverse complement strand
GAAATCAAAAAAGCAGTAGTAAAAGCAAGGATTGGGCCGAGTTTGAAACGGGAAACCGAAGTCATTTTGGACGGGCTGGGCATTAGCACTACTGAAGCAATACGCATGTTTTTAACTCAAGTGCGCCTACATAAAGGCATTCCCTTTGAGGTGCGCATTCCCAACGCAGCAACCAAGGCTGCCATAAATGAGTTGGAATCAGGCAAGGGAAAACGCTTTAGCAGCGTCGAAGCCCTTTTTGACGATCTCGACAATTAAGCTGATATGCTCAATCCAGTCCGTTCCTCTTAGTTTAAGAAAGACCTCAAAAAGGCAAAGCGACAGGGCAAAGACCTGAGTCTGTTGCAAACACTTGTAATAACACTTGCGAACGAAGAGCCATTGGAAGAGCGCTTCCGCGATCATGAGCTTACTGGCAACTGTCGGGGCTATCGCGAATGTCACGTCAATCCAGACTGGCTGCTGATTTACAAAGTTGACGGTGAGGAACTAAAACTCGCGCGTCTGGGTAGTCATAGCGAACTGTTTAGTTAAGCGGCTAGCTAATAAGCAGTGACAAAGCGGACTAAGCTCCATAACGTATAGATAATCTCAGCCAAAAAATGAAACTCACGTACCAACCGTTAGGGATTGAACCTGCCTCAGACCCCGTCATTGTAGCATTTCTGGGCGGTCTGAAGCAGGTAGCCTACTCAAGATGGACTTGGAGTTTCAAAACAGCAAAATGTCTGACTGGAAAATGTGAAACCAGATCCCTCAGTTGATACGCGTATCGGTTTTATACGCGGAGACGAAATTGATCTTCGAATCGCTGATTCTAGTTCTTTACCGGCTTCTGCATTATCATGGTCCGGAGAGAAAGAGGGAACGGGTGATTCGATCTCTATCACCTTTGATGAAATCGGCCAGCGAGAGGTAATACTTGAAACGGAAGTTCACTCTTCACCATTCACTATTCCTTCAAGCGCTTCCCATTGTTCGTAGGCGGCCAGGGTGTCTGCTTCTAATTGTTCCAATCGTTCAACGTCTGCCGATACATCATTGGCGTTGTCCTGATAGTAGGCCGCTGAAGCCATTTTTTGGCTCAGTTGAGCGTGTTCTGCTTCAAGCTTTGTAATTATATCAGGTAAGTTTTTGAGAGCTTCGCGTTCTTTATTATTTAATTTTTTAGGTGTTTGAGTAGTCGGTTTCGATGCTTTGGTGACGGCTGTCTTTGTCTGAACCATTTTGGTACTCATTGAGCGACTGGCTTTGTAGTCTTCCAGCCAGTCCTCACATCCGCCGTTATATTCTGTGATGTGTCCATTTCCTTCGAGCGCAATGGTTGCAGTAGCGATGTTGTTCAAGAAGCTGCGGTCATGGCTGACCAGAAGGATTGTGCCTTGATAATCGAGTAACCGTTCTTCAAGCAGCTCAACCGTTTCGATATCGAGATCATTGGTCGGTTCGTCTAAAATAAGTACATTGGCAGGTTGTAAAAAAAGACGCGCTAGCAATAGTCGGGCGCGTTCACCACCGGATAATTTCGTTATCGGAGAGCGAGCGGTCTGCGGTGTGAACAAGAAGTCCTGAAGGTAGGTTAGAATATGGCGTTGTTTACCATTAATTGTGACCATTTCCCCGTAAGGATGCACATTTTCTGCTACAGTCAGGGACTCGTCAAGTTGTGCTCGGTGTTGATCAAAGTAGGCTATGTTGAGTTTTGTGCCGAGTGTAACGGTGCCTTGTTCTGGGGATAACTGACCAAGTAACAGTTTGAGGAGCGTTGTCTTACCGGAACCATTGAGTCCGACAATACCAATTTTATCTCCACGCCAAATAATTGCAGAAAAATCTTTTATTAGTGGCTTTTGATTCCAGCTGTAGGAAACTGAATCGACTGTGATCACTTTGCGCCCTGAAAGTTTATTTTGATTCAAATCCAGCTTTGAGGCGCCGATTGTTTCGCGTCGTTTGGCGCGTTCTGTCCTCATTTTTTTCAATGAGCGTACGCGGCCTTCGTTCCTGGTTCGACGGGCCTGTATGCCTTGCCGAATCCAAATTTCTTCTTCGGCGAGTTTTTTGTCGAAAACGGCTTGTTGCTTAGCTTCACCTGCGAGAAGTTCGGCTTTGCGGGTAAGGTAAGTGTCGTAATCGCAATCCCATGAGGTGAGCTGGCCACGATCCAGATCCAGTATTCGAGTCGCAACTTGGCGAATGAATGTGCGGTCGTGTGAAATAAATAGAAGCGCGCATTCCGATTTTCGAAGAAATGCTTCCATCCATTGAATCCCCGGAATATCCAGATGGTTTGTTGGTTCATCAAGCAGTAGGATGTGTGGCTCGTTGACGATTGCGCGGGCGAGTAGGGCGCGGCGTTTATTGCCGCCTGATAGTCTAGAAAACATTTCGTTACCACTGAGTTCGACGCGGTTCAGGATATTCTCTACTTTGTGCTCCAACGACCAGCCGTTTGTCTGATCGAGCTTTTCCTGCTGGTGATCCAGCTGCCTGGCAGTTGCTTCATTCGGATTGTCCGCATATTCTTTAGCCAGACGATGATACTCTGCGACCGCTTTAGCCTCAGATCCAAGGCCGCCTGCAACAAGATCAAAAACGGAGCCTTCCAGTTCATTGGGAACTTCCTGATCAAGCTTACCAATGCGTAGGTTGGGGATTGTTTCCGTTTCGCCTGCATCCGGCTTGATTTGTCCAGCTATGACACGTAGCAAGGTCGATTTACCTTCGCCGTTGCGTCCAACCAGGCATATGCGTTCTTGTTTGTTAATGGTAAAGCCCACGCTGTCTAGTAAACGTGGACCTCCGAAAGAGATCGTCAGATTTCTATAAGCAAGCAAAGACAAGAGAAGAGCGATCGTTTAAGAGTAAATTATGAGCAGTCAGGAGCGGACTCTGAATTATATTTGTGATAACTCAATCGAGCGCTTTTTAGCAGCTTCAAGCGCATCCTGTATCAACCGGCGCAAATCATTTTTCTTAAGTACCTCTAATGCAGCAGCAGTAGTGCCTCCGGGTGAAGTGACCGCATTGCGAAGGTCTTCGGGACTTTCTGTGCTGCTTTGCAGCAGCTTTGCGGCGCCTAGTAAAGTGTCCGTCGCCAGAGAAGCTGAAAGGGATTTGCTGAGACCGCAGGAAATTCCTGCTTCACGCAATGCGGCGGCAAATTCAAAGACATATGCCGGGCCGCTGCCACTTAGCGCAGTGACGGCGTCCAAATCAATTTCGTCCACTTCGTGGAAATTGCCGAGTGAGTGCAGTATTTCTTCAACAATTTTGCGGTCAGTTGAATCCAGAGGTAATTGTGGTGTGTATGCAGTTACACCGGCGCCAATTTGACCAGGCGTATTGGGCATGGTTCGGACAATGTTTCGTACTGTAGGGAACTTGGTTCTCAGTCGTTTGAGCGTTGTACCTGCAAGTATGGAGATCAACAGCTTTTCAACTGAAGCTTTGGCAAGAAGATCATCAATGGATTCCAGCTGTTGTGGTTTGCAGGCGAGTACTACAGTTCCTGATTCCTGAATGGCAGGAACTGCATCTTGATAGTACTGAATGCCGGTTTTCTCGGCGAGTTTGGGTCCGCTGGAATTGTTGCCGCAGGCGCAGGCAATTTCTTCCGGGAGGTAGTATTTGTTTTTCAACAATCCTTGCACAATAGCCGTCGCCATTCGACCAGCTCCAATGAAAACAATGCGAATACTCATCGTATTTGATCTGTAGAGGAGAGATATCTTTCGTCAACAACGGCCGTTCTGCAGAGTAAATCGTGCGCCATTTGTCGTCGTTTATTGAATTTTAAAGCGGC
>CAZUYZ010000072.1:0-3536 GCA_964624365.1 uncultured Puniceicoccaceae bacterium | reverse complement strand
GTGTGGGAAGGGCACGGTGGTTACGCCGGGCCCTGACCCGATTTTTCCAAGATAGAAGGTCTGATGGGCGAGTCTGAGACTGATATAGACCTTTTGGAGATTAAACTTGCCATCGATGAATCGATTCTTCCCGGTCAAGACACTGATAGTACCAAGCGCCAAGTGAGGCAGTTCATGGCAGCCTTGAAGACTATGGTTCCTCAATATGCCAATACATTTCAGAAGATCGAGACTGTGAGGCGCTTTCTTCACCAGCCAGGCCCCTGGAATGAGAATAAGCCATTGATTTATGACTTAACCGACCCGCTTGGAAAAAGGATCGAGAGTAAGACCCTAAGCCAGTACATCAGTAACAACGGGTAGAAGCTGACAAGGCCTTTAAACGATTCGAGGAAACTTTTGAGGCAAAGTGTAAGTTTACGGCAAGCTAGCTTATTGAGAAGGCTAGATGAGTCCCTGCATGGAACAGAGACTATGAAAGGGCTCTAGATCGTGGCGATTGTATCTTGATAATTCCAAGGCAACCAATTCGCAGGATTTTCTTTCACGTAGTCCTGATATCTCTGAATTGCTCGAAGGTAGATAAAAGGATTTATATCGTTGGATTTACAAGTCGCTAGTAGAGAAGTAATCGTATCACTTACCGCCGCTCCAGCATTTGTCCGATAGTAATAGGCATTTTTCTTCCCTAAAATAATGATTTTGAGTGTTCTCTCGCTCAGATTATTGTCAAGAGCGGCACCTGGTATCCTGCAAAAAGCTGTCAACCCATCCCAGTGACGATCGAAATAAGCAAATGCCTTTCCAAAGAGACTATTTTCTTCAAAAATCCGTTCATCCTGCAGTAGGCTCCCTGCCTGACTGCGAATCTTCTCCATCAAAGGCAGACTTTTTTTCTGGTGATAGGCGAGCCTCTCCTCCACAGAGTGGCCCTCTTTACGGCATACTCCCTCATTTCTAAATACTTCTTGGTAGAGATCGAGTAGCGGCTCAATATATTTGGGTTCCATACTCAAGAGATTATGAAACTCACGACGCGCATGAGAATTGCAGAGCGTCTTTATTATTGTTCTCTTAGTGATATGGTTGCTGGAAAGCGCATCACTCATCACAATCGGCGTAGCAAGGTCATTGGGTCTCATCGCCAATATCTGGTCCAAGAATTCACCGGCATGTCCAATATTGGTCTTAAATAAAACCACTCGCTTTTCGCCGTCAGCGATCAAGGCGGAAGTATAAACACCGGTCCGTTTCCTTCCATTCTTTTCAATGGGCTTCGCATCCCTGATTCGATTATTAGTATCATCAATGAAGAAATTTGACGCCCTTGAAGCAATTTGGCTCAGCATTTTGTGAATAGCATGCCCAGCATTTGCAAGTTTCTCGCATTGATCAAAAGCAGTGGAGGCGGAGATGGGGTCACCGAGTATCTTCGTCAGATTTTGCTGTCGGTAGAAAGGTGATCCCGCCATGTATTTGTCAATGGCAATCAATGCACGGGCTGAGTAGCCAAAACGCTGACCGATGGGACCGTCAGCAGTGGCTTCCTCAGAAGCATCAGCTGTGAAGTACTTACCGCAGGTATTACAGCGAAGTCGTTCGCAGATATGCTTGGTGACCTCATAGGGATTGTGTCCGGAGATGCGTATTTGTACTGAGGGTTGGTACTTATAGAGTTTCCCCGGGCATTCCGGGCAAGGGTCACCTTTAGAGAGGCCTTCGAGCTTGTGATGCTCGACCTGTGCATCACCAAAGTCCTCACTGCCTCTCTTCCCGTGGCCACCGAGCCGAGGCTTTCGTGGGGGCTTGGTCTCCTTGCTTTCCTCTCCCTTTTCGGGCTCAGTACCGTCAGCTTCGCTGTCAGTAGGCACTCGACCTTTTGACTCATGCTTTTCCGACGAGGGCTCCATACCCAACAGTTTACGAAGCTTTTTAATCGTCAGCTCGTTGGCTTCCAGCTGCTCGTGGAGATGGGCATAGGACTTACCCATCTCGATCAGTGTCCTGCCATCTGTTTTATCGAGGGCCATACCATAGGTAACTGCGTCCTCTGCTCTGTGAAAGAGGGCCTGAACTTGTTCGGGATTTATGTGTAGTACTTCCAATTTCTTCACTAACTCTGCAATTTGATCTTGGGAGCTAGAATATGGAAGATTTTCATTGTTGCAAGTCATTGATTCAGCCTATTTTACGCCATTCTTGGGTTTGCCTCTTCTGGGCGGGATTCTCACCCCAGAGAAATAATATCAATTCCTTTGCCTGGCAAGCTTCGATAGTATCTGTGGATTTTGGCCAGCTCGGGAATCTTCCCTTAGAGAGTCTCTTTGTCATAAGCCAATAGCCAGTTCCATCGTAAACAAGCATTCTGGCTTGGGTGCGTGACCTGTTGGTGAATACATAGATGGTCCCTGTGCTAGGGTTGAGGTCAAGTTCATTTCGACAGAGGGCGCAAAGGCCATCAATTCCCCGTCGAAAATCGACTGGTTTCAATGCGACGAGTATCCTTGAGTTGCTATTAAGCTGGATCATATTGTCCCCCTTGAGATAAACTTGGCAACGAAGCCAGCGATTATAGAATCCGAAGCACCGCTAATGGTGAGTTTGACGCCATCTGGGCGCTCTAGCTGAATCTTGAGGCTTCCTTCCGGTACCAGTTCTGCTGGTACAGCCAAGCTTGCGAATTCAGTCTTCGAGGGGGTGCTGGCCGTTTTTCGCCATTTTAGGAATGCACTATGGGAAATCTCGAGCTCCGAGCATAAAGCCCCAACTCTCATGGACTCGCCCAATAGAATGGCTCTATTTTTCAAGGTTTCCGGGGTCCTGGCACGAATAGATTTTCTTGAAGCACGCCACTTGGCGAAGTCTGCTTTTAGCTGGGTAAGTTTACGGTCCATCTGAAGCCTCCTTTAATGTTTTGAGGCTATTAAAGCAGACGGTCAGGAGGAAGTTGAGCTAGCTTGCCGTAAACTCACAATAAAACAAACTTATACAAAGAATCTTACGCATAAGCCCTCCTAGTGAGCTGCAGCGACGCCATCAATAAAACTCTTTTGTGCGTCTTTTAGTTTTTGTCTGATTTCAGGATCACCGCCTTTTGCTCCATCAATGACTTCATTGATTTGACGATCAAGCTGATTGCGAGCAATCGCGACCTTTACGGCGCAATGAAGTCTGAGGACTCTCATTCCCTTCGTGTCTGACTCTTCTCGCTTTTCCCAGTAGCGAGCGGTGACTTTGACACCTGTCAAGCTTCCCTGTGATAAGAAAGCAATCAAAGTATCAACGGCAGGATCTGAGGTGACAGACATCTCCGAAAACTGCCCAGAAGAGGTCAAATTATCTTTGATTTCTCTTAGAATTTTCATGCGACCTACGTTGGCTGCAGCTCTTGCACATGCTTCAGGTCTCGCGTCTCCTGACATTGAAAGTGTATTGACGTAAATGACATCACCACGATCTTCCAGAAAAGGTGTCATCCCTGTTGCCCACTGAGGAGTCTCATCAAGACCGCCAATTCGTTCGAGTACACTAGATGC
>CAZUYZ010000071.1:0-10232 GCA_964624365.1 uncultured Puniceicoccaceae bacterium | reverse complement strand
AGTAGTGAGGCACAGACAGTTGTGATTACCACGGCGGCGACCGGAAGCTTTACGTTGAGTCTGTTGCAGGGCGGCCTCAACTATTCGACAACGAGCCTGGATTTATCAGCAACGGATGTCGATGTGCAGACTGCTTTAAATGATGCACTCGCCTCAATTGGCGGTACGGTGAGTGTGTCAGGTGTGGCCAAAAATTGGACGATCACCTTTGGCGGATCACTTGCCGAAATTGATGTTGCGCCTTTACAGGTAAATGTATTGCCGGACAGTGTTGCCCCGAGTGGCACTTTTGAGATCAGTCTGGGTGGTGTATTTACCGGAGCGATTGAATACAGTTCTGATGCCACGACTCTTGCAGCAAGCATGCAGGCTGCTCTGGAAAGTCTCGGCGCTATTGGAGTAGGTAATGTTCAGGTTACTTATAATTCAGGTGAATCTGGCAGTCGCTATCAGGTATTTGATGTGAACTTTGTCAATGAACGCGCTGCGGAAAACATCGGCGACTTCACGACGCATTTTGGAAATCTGGTAGGCGCCCGTGCCAAGCCGTATCGCATTCAGGACGGAGCAGCCGCGCTTGCTGAAGTGCAGAGTGTGTCCTTTGAGAACGTCAGTTTGGGTGGATCGTTTACCTTACAGCTAACCCACAACGAGATTCTGTATGAAATCACAGATGTTGCGCTGGACGTGACACAGGCAGACTTGCAGGCAGCGCTGGATGCCGCATTTTCGATAGCCGATTCTGAAATTACAGTCGTGTTCTGGAACGGTTCGCGTCTGGAGATTGCTTTTGGCGGAGTCTTAGCTGGTGAAGATATTGCGGATCTGGTGGTCAATGCAATTGCAGCCGTAGAAGCCGCAGAGCTAGAGAAAATCGCAACAGGCTTTACAAATACAATTCCGGCAGTGCCAGCGTATGTGCGCGTAGTTGATTATCAGTCGAGTTCCCTGGATGTTTTGGCAGGGCCCGGAGGCGCTATGGTAACACTCGATATTGATGGCGCCGAAGGCGAATTCCTGCAAGTATCCGGCGATGCGACAGTCGAAATTGAAGATGTAGTGAGCATTCAGGGCAGCTTCATCGTAACGAAACTTTCTGCAGATGAAGCTACTTTCGGCGTTGGCGCCGAGGCCTTGACTCTAGAGCTGGAAACTGTGCCCGCAACTGAAGGCTCTACTCCCGGAACTCTGGCTTTGGTTTTTGTCAGCAATGATGCTGGGGACACCTGGCTGGGAGTCGAAGGCAATGATTTAAGTCTGGATTTGAATTTTGCGCCCGTGAGCATTACAGCGACGGATGGAACATTACGGTTAAACCAAGCTAGTAATGGTAGTCAGCTAGACTGGAATACTGTGGGAGCCATCGGCTCGGTGACTTTGACAATGGATGGCTCCGTGGATCTGGAAGTGTCGGGTGAAGCGTCGGTGGATATTGATGGCCTTGTGAGTATTCAGGGTAGTTTTTCACTGATTAAGTTATCGGTAGAAGATATTTTTGGAGCAGGGTCGAGTGCATTGACCCTGGAATTGAACACTTCGACGTTGATTGACGGAGCCATAGTTTCTGGCAATTTAAGTTTGATTTATGTGATCAATGGACTGGGAGAAACCTTCATGGGAATTGAAGGCACTGACTTTAATTTCGGCTTGGATTTCACTCCGCTAAGCTTAGCAGTTACAAGTGGAACACTGCGGCTTAACCGTGCAAGTAATGATCGCAAGGAAAATTGGTCTGCATTAGGTCCGATCGGTTCAGTAGAGTTGACGATTGATGACACTTTGGATTTTGAAGTTTCCGGCCAGGCAACAATAACATTTGACGATCTGTTAAGTGTGGAAGGCAGCTTTATTTTGACGCAGCAATCGGTCGATGAAAGCATTTTTGGCATTGGAGCGAAAGCATTTGCTCTGGAATTGAATGCGTCTGCATCGGTTGACGGAGCCGCAGCTTCCGGCAGTTTGGATACAATTCGTGTTATCAATGACCAGAATGAAATCTGGCTGGGTGTCGAGGGCAGTGATCTAAGCTTCGATCTGGACTATGACCCTGTAGGTCTTGTGGTGACGAATGGAACACTGAAGCTAAATAGCGCCAGCAACGAGAGTAAGGTCGACTGGAATACGGTTGGCACGGTTGGCGCTGTAGAACTGACAGTTGAAAAGGACTTGGACTTGCAGGTTTCAGGAGATGCAGTTATTGAAATTGCAGATCTTTTTAATGTGGAAGGTAGTTTCACACTGACGGAATTGGCTGTTGACGAAGGTACTTTCGGTGTTGGAGCAACTGCGGTAACATTAGAATTAGATGTTTCAGCAGAAGTTGATGGTGCTTCCGCCTCAGGCAGTCTGGCAATGATTCGTGTAAGTAACGATCTCGAAGAGACCTGGCTGGGAATCGAAGGCAATGATCTGAGCTTTAATCTAGATTTTGATCCGCTGAGTCTCAGCATTGCAAATGGATCGTTAAAGCTAAACCAGGCTAGCAATGGCAATAAAGTAATCTGGAGTGACGTTGGCACAATCGGTTCTGTGACACTGGCTATTTTTGATACTTTTGACCTTGAAGTTGCTGGCGAAGCGACGGTTGAAATAAATGACCTTTTGAGTGTTCAAGGTATTTTCACGCTAACAGAACTAGCTGCGGATGAAAGCATCTTTGGCGTAGGTGCAAAAGCGTTTGCTTTGGAGTTGAGTAGCTCGGCAGCCATTGATGGTGTCTCGGTAGCTGGTAGTCTGAGCCTTATCCGTGTGAGCAATGATCTGGACGAGAGTTGGTTGGGAGTGTCCGGCAGCGATTTGAGCTTTGGATTAGACTTTGACCCGCTGAGCCTTGCAGTGACTAATGGAGCGTTGAAATTGAATCAGGCCAGCAACGGCAATAAAGTCGACTGGAACACTGTTGGCACCGTGGGATCCGTTACATTGGACATTAGTGATACATTAAATTTGGAAGTGTCCGGTGATGGATCGATACAGTTTGAAGATCTTCTAAGTGTGGACGGCAGCTTTTTGCTGATAGAGTCCTCTGCGGACGAGACTATCTTTGGCGCAGGCGCGGAGGCGTTGACCTTGGATCTGAGTGCATCCGGTGTCATCAATGGAGTCGATCTTTCCGGCAGTCTGCAATTGATCAATGTCAGCAACGATTTGGGTCAGGAATGGCTGGGAGTGGAGGCTGTTGATCTAGGTTTTGGAATCGATTTTGCGGCTGCAAGTCTCGCAGTAACCCAAGGAACGTTGAAGTTAAATCAGGCCAGCGGCGATAAGGTGGACTGGAGTGAAATCGACTTTGATCTGGATGGAAATGGCAATCTGAATGACCGTCTGAATGTGTCCGACGATGTGGACCTTATCATCTCTGGTGATGCGACCATCAACCTGGAAGGTCTATTTAATGTTTCCGGAAGCTTTACATTAACCGAAGTTGCAGCAGATGAGACTATTTTTGGCGCAGGTGCAAAGGCATTGACTTTGGACTTCAGTGCTTCTGCTGTTGTTGAAGGTATTGATGTTTCAGGCAATTTGCGCTTGGTCGACGTCACCAATGATTTAGGGCAAACCTGGCAGGGTATCGAAGCAACAGACTTAAACTTTGCACTTGATTTTGCACCAGTGAGTCTTGCTGTAACTCAGGGAGCACTGAAATTGAATCAGGCCAGCGATGGTAAAGTGGACTGGAGTGCGATCGACTTCGACCTGGATGGTGATAGCGTTGCAAACGAACGCCTCAATGTCGACGATACTGTTAATTTGGTGATCTCCGGCGATGCAGCTATTGAGTTTGATGATTTACTCAGTATAGCCGGCAGCTTTACGTTGACTGAGTTAGCCATTGATGAAGGCACATTTGGTTTGGGAGCGAAAGCTTTAACCCTGGATTTAAGTACCCCTTCGGCGGTCGATGGCGTAGACGTTCCGGGTAGTCTGCAATTGATTCGAATCAGTAACGATTTGGATCAGAACTGGCTGGGAGTAGAAGCTAAGGACTTGAGCTTTGGCCTGGATTTTGATCCGTTAAGCCTCAGTGTGACTAACGGTGGATTGCTGCTGAACCAGGCACCCGCCGGAGCATCAAAACTGGACTGGAGTTCTGCAACGCTCACTACAGCAGGATTGCCATTTCTTTTGTCAGATAGTGTCGACTGGGTGAATACAAAGTTAAGTGTTTCCGGTGACGCAGTCATTGACTTTGACGGACTGTTGAGCGTCGAAGGCAATTTTGTTCTGGATCAGTTTGATGTGGCAGACGATAACATAATCGGCGCTGACGCGACTGGTCTGGCCTTGCAATTGACTGTAAGTGGTGATGCGAGCGCTGGTGTCAGCGGTGCAGGCAGTCTGAAGTTGCTACGTTTAACCGATGCTTCCGGCGATAGTTGGCTAGGTGTCGAGGTAACAGAGTTGAGCTTCGGTCTGGAATTTGCGCCGCTGAGTCTCGAAATAACCGACGGCTCATTGTTGCTCAACCAGTCGCCAGAAGATGAGCCGAAGCTAGACTGGGCTACGATCACAGCATCTGATAATACAGTAGGCTTTGATTTCGAATTGGCAGTCGATCAGAACACAAACCTGAACGTCTCCGGTGATGCAGTGATCGACTTTGACGGATTGTTGAGTGTCGAAGGTAATTTTGTCCTGGATCAGTTTGATGTGACAGACGATAGCATAATCGGGGCTGGCGCGACCGCTCTGGCCTTGCAATTAAGTGTAAATGGCAATGCGAGCGCAGGTGTCAATGGCGCGGGCAGTTTGAAGCTCCTCAGCCTGACCAATACTTCAGGCGAGAGCTGGCTTGGCGTAGAGGCGACAGAGATAAGTTTTGGTCTGGATTTCGCTCCGCTGAGCCTTGAAGTAAGCAACGGCATATTGTTGTTAAACCAAGCTCCAGAAAGTGAGTCAAAATTAGATTGGTCTGCAATTACAGCACCTGGCAACACTGCTGGATTTGACTTTGAGTTAGCTGTGGATTCATCCACAAGCTTGAGCGTTTCCGGTGATGCGGCGATTCGATTTGATGATTTGCTGAATGTAGAGGGCAGCTTTGTTCTGAATCAGTTCGATGTAGAAGACGGCAGCCTGGCAATAGGAACCGGAGTAACGGGTTTGGCCTTGCAATTGACTGTGAACAATGAGGTCAATGGTCCGGGTAGTCTGAATCTGCTGCGCTTGACTAACGATGCTGACCAGAGCTGGCTTGGTATAGAGGCAACGAACTTAAGTTTTGGCTTGGACTTTGCACCGCTGAGTCTTGCTGTAACGAATGGTTCATTATTGCTGAATCAAGCTCCGGATGGTGAGTCGAAACTGGATTGGTCTTCCGCGGATATTACGACTGCCGGCGCACCTTTCGCATTGTCGACATTGCTTGAGGGAGACTGGCTAACGACATCTCTGCGAGTCTCGGGTGATGCCAGTATCGATTTTGACGGGTTACTGAATGTCGAAGGCAGCTTTATCGTGGAACAGTTTGATGTCATTGATGACGATCTTGTGGGCGCTGGTGCTACTGGTCTTGCTCTACAATTAACCGTTGGTGATTCCGGCAGCTTGAATCTGTTACGCTTAACCAATGCATTCGATCAGAGCTGGTTGGGCGTCGAAGGAAGCGACTTGAGCTTTGCTCTGAATTTTGAACCGTTAAGCCTCACTGTGACCAACGGTTCATTATCATTGAATCAGTCTCCAGAAGGTGAAGCTCGTTTGGATTGGGCTTCTTCAGACATCACAGCAGCAGGCGCACCTTTTGCACTGTCTCCTTTAAGTGAAGGTAGTTGGACAACGACATCATTGCATGTCGAAGGCGACGCTACTATCAGTTATGACGGGTTGCTGAGTGTCGAAGGGAATTTTGTTTTAGATCAGTTTGACATAGGCGACGAAGATCTGATTGGTCCCGGAGCGACTGGTCTGGCGCTGCAACTTACAGTTAGTGGCAATGCTAGCGCCGGAGTCAATGGCTCAGGCACTTTGAAGTTGCTGCGTCTGACCAATGCTGCCGACCAAAGCTGGTTGGGAGTTGAAGCAACCGATTTAAACTTTGGTCTGGATTTTGCGCCGCTGAGCCTTGCTGTGACCGATGGTACATTACTGCTAAATCAGGCACCAGCCGGAGAGACAAAGCTGGACTGGGCTTCTATTGATTTGTTATTCGCGGGCGTTCCGTTTGTTTTATCAGACACTGTAGATTGGGCCAATACGAATCTACGTGTTTCCGGTGATGCCGCGATCGATTTCGACGGGCTATTGAGTGTTGAAGGGAATTTTGTATTGGATCAGTTTGACATAACTGATGATAGCCTGATCGGAGCCGGAGCAACGGGTCTGGCACTGCAACTTACCGTAAATGGTGACGCTAGCGCAGGAGTCAGTGGCTCAGGTACTTTGAAACTGTTGCGTTTGACTAATGCAATGAATCAAAGCTGGCTTGGAGTTGAAGCGACTGACTTGAGCTTTGGCCTTAATTTTGCGCCGGTAGAATTTGCTGTGACGAATGGCACACTACTGCTGAATCAGGCGCCAATTGGAGAATCCAAATTAAACTGGGGCGCATCCAGTATACTTTTTGCAGGCGCACCTTTTGCGTTATCAGATCTTATCGCCTGGACAATTATTGATTTCAGCGTTTCCGGAGATACCATAGTCAGTATTGATGATGTGTTGAGTGTGGAAGGCAGCTTTGCTCTGGAACAATTCGATCTCGCCGATAACAGCGTTGTACCGGGTAGCGCTACAGCATTAGCCGTAGAACTATCGATTGTAGGCAATGCTGAACAGGGATCCTCTGCTTCCGGAAATCTGAATCTACTGCGGGTAAGTGACAGTAATGGTCAGAGCTGGCTCGGTGTAGAGGCAACTGATCTCAACATTGACTTAGACTTTTCGCCACTTCAGCTGAAGGTGATAGACGGGCATTTGCGCTTTAACCAATCTTCCGAAGGAGGATCCAAACTGGATTGGTCTACAATCACAGTACCCGGCAATACCGCTGGCTTTAATTTTGAAATGGGAGTCGATTCTTCCACAGACTTTAGTATTTCAGGCAATGCTCTGATCGACGTCGATGGTTTGTTGAGTGTGGAAGGCAGCTTTACTCTGGATCAGTTCGATGTGACGGATGACAGCATCATCGGCGCTGGAGCTAAAGGCATCGCCTTCCAGATGAGTGCGAGCAGCGATATTGGAGCTTCAGGCGATCTGAAGTTGCTGCGTCTAACAAATGCAGCCGGCCAGAGCTGGTTGGGAGTCGAAGCGACTGATTTGAGCTTTAGTCTGGATTTTGCGCCTCTGACATTGGAGGTGAGCAGTGGTCAACTCTTGATCAATCAATCTCCGGATGGAGAAGCAAAACTGGACTGGTCTACGATTACAGCATCTGGCAATACTGCCGGCTTTGATTTTGAATTGGGCATCAATGCATCGGCGGACTTGGTCGTATCGGGTGTTGCTGTGGTTGATCTCGACGGACTCTTAAGTGTCGGCGGTGATTTCACCCTGACGGAAGTAGATGCTCCAGCCGACTTTGGAGTTGGAGCAAAAGCAATAACTATAGATTTGAATGCTTCAGCAATGGTTGAAGGTGTCGAGGTTTCCGGCAGTCTGCAATTGGTTCGCGTTACCGACGATCAGGATCAAAGCTGGGTGGGTGTTGAAGCCAGCAATATCAGTTTTGGTCTGAACTTTGGAGCCATCGGTCTGGAAGTAACCAACGGAACACTGAAATTAAATCAGGCAAGTGGTGAGAAGAAAGACTGGAGAAACTTTAACTTTGATTTTGATGGCGATGGCACAGCTGATGAAAGTCTGGATGTAAACGCCGAGATTGACCTGCTCGTTTCCGGAGATGCAACTATTGATGTCGATGATCTGCTCAGCGTATCCGGCAGCTTTACTCTAATCCGGGCGGCCGCTGATGAAGCCACTTTTGGCGCTGGCGCTGAGGCTTTAACTTTAGATCTGGATATTTCATCTGTAGTGGACGGTGTGCCGGTTCCTGGCAGCTTGCAGCTGATTGAGGTAACTAATGACCAAGGTGGCCGTTGGCTGGGAGTGGACGCAATCGATCTAAGTTTTGGTCTGACTTTTGGATCGTTCAGCCTGGCAGTGACCGGAGGCGCTCTTGAACTGAATCAGGCCAGCAGTAGCAAGGTAGATTGGAGCCTGCTTAATTTTGACTTGGATGGCGACGGCAACGCCGATGAAAGCTTGGATGTGGGCGCAGATGTCGATTTGATTGTTTCCGGAGATGCAACCATCAATGTCGATGGATTATTCAGTGTCTCCGGGAGCTTTGCATTGACCCAGGTATCCGCTGACGAAAGCGTCTTTGGCGCTGGCGCGGAAGCCCTGACACTTGTTTTTGATGCCACAGCAATGGTGGATGGTTTGGAGGTTTCCGGTAGTTTGCAGTTGATTGAGGTGACCAATGATCAGGGCGATAACTGGCTGGGAGTCGATGCCTCTAATCTAAGTTTTGGCTTGGACTTTGCGCCGGTTCGTTTGTCTGTTACCGAAGGTGTCTTGAAACTGAATCAGGCCAGCGGTGGCAAGGTAGACTGGCAAACAGTGGATTTTGACTTGAATGGCGATGGCACTGCGGAAGAGAGTCTCGACGTAAGCGCCGAGATCGATCTGGTCATTTCCGGAGATGCGACTCTCGATGTTGATGATCTGCTAACGATCTCCGGCAGCTTTACCTTGACTCAGGTTGCTGCCGATGAAGGTGTCTTCGGCGTCGGTGCAAAAGCTCTGACACTGGATTTTGAGGCATCCGCTGAAGTCGGAGGTGTTCAAATTTCAGGTGATCTGCAGTTGATTGAGGTGACCAACGAAGCGGGTGATCGCTGGTTGGGAGTGGCTGCCACTAATTTAAATTTTGGTTTGAGCTTTGAACCTGTCAGCTTGTCTGTAACCGAAGGTGTATTGAAGCTCAATCAGTCCAGTAGCAGCAAGGTTGACTGGAGCATGATCAATTTTGATCTGGATGGCGATGGCAATGCAACAGAGAATTTGGACGTAACCGCTGCTACCGACCTGATAGTTTCCGGGACAGCAACGCTCAATGTAGATGATCTATTGAGTGTTTCGGGTAGCTTTACACTGACCCAGCTTACTGCGAACGAAGATGAATTTGGCGTGGGCGCGACAGCATTGACTCTGGATTTGACAGCTTCGGCGGAAGTTGGCGGTGTTATGGTTTCCGGTATCGTGCAATTGATCAGCGTGACCAACGAAGCGGGTGATCGTTGGCTGGGAGTCGAAGCCAGCAATTTGAATTTTGACATGGATTTTGATCCTATGCTTCTGACAGTCACCGATGGAGCTTTTAAGTTGAACCGTGCCAGTAACGGCGATAAGAAAAACTGGAGTGAGATTTACGCTGATCTGGATGGCGATGGGCTTGAAGACGAGCGTCTGAATATCGTTGCCAGTATCGATTTTGTAATTTCCGGAACAGCTACGCTGAATGTTGACGACTTACTGGTCGTGGAAGGCAGCTTTACTCTCACCCAGATTGCAGCGAACGAGGGAGAATTCGGCACTGGTGCGACAGCATTGACCTTGGATTTGACAGCTTCCACTGAAGTCGGCGGTGTTACGGTTGCTGGCAACGTGCAGTTCATCAGCGTGACTAATGAAGCGGGTGATCGCTGGCTGGGAGTTGAAGCCAGCAACTTGAATTTTGGCCTGGACTTCGATCCCGTTCTTCTAGCAGTCACTGATGGAGCCTTTAAGCTGAACCGCGCCAGCAATGGCGATAAGAAAGACTGGAGTACAATTCTCGCCGATCTGGATGGTGATGGCGAAGCAAATGAAAGCCTAAACGTAGCTGCCAGTATTGATCTTGTAGTTTTTGGAACAGCTACGCTGAGTGTTGACGATTTACTGAGCGTGGAGGGCAGCTTCACACTAACCCGGATTAGTGCGAATGAAGTTGAATTCGGCACCGGCGCAACAGCGCTAACCTTGGATTTAACAGCTTCAGCAGAAGTTGACGGTGTCACCGTTTCTGGTAGCGTGCAGTTGATCAGCGTTACGAATGAAGCGGATGATCGCTGGCTGGGAGTTGAAGCCAGCAACTTGAATTTTGGCCTGGACTTCGATCCCGTTCTTCTAGCAGTCACTGATGGAGCCTTTAAGCTGAATCGCGCCAGCAACGGCGATAAGAAAGACTGGAGTACAATTCTCGCCGATCTGGATGGTGATGGCGAAGCAAATGAAAGCCTGAACGTAGC
>CAZUYZ010000070.1:0-11925 GCA_964624365.1 uncultured Puniceicoccaceae bacterium | reverse complement strand
GGACTTTTCGACACAACACCGTGTTGGTTTTTGTATCCACAAGTTCCTGCACGTTCCACTGACTCAAAAGTTCCAGGCCTTCTTCCACGGTCAAGTCCATAGCCTGCCAACTCTTTTCCAGATGCCTGCGTATTCTCAAGGACAGCATCGCTGTAAAGGCGTGCGCTCGGGTGCTTGGCTCGGTTCGCACGTACCAGGGCCGGATTTCCAAATGGCCGGTCTTCATGGAGCGAAAATCCCTTTCCACTTTGCTAAAATCTTTGTAGCGATCGTGCACTTCTTCTTTGCTGGCCTATTTGCCGGACAAATCCGTAATGATTGCATAGCAGCCGTCCAGGCGCGACTCTTCCGGCCTTTAGGTTGTCCGGACACAGTTGCTGCGGGACTCCGCCAAAGTGGCGGAATCCGTTTTCCAGACTCCTGAGAAAACTCTCGGTATTTTGCTTTAGGACTGCTTCGACTCTACTTACGCGAGTGACTGAGCGTTACCAACAGCACATGGATCTTCTTTAGTCGCCGGTTTTCACCAATGGGTAGATAGAGCGTTCCATAGTCGACCTGCGCTTCCTGGCCCGGCTGGCATTCCATGCGATGAACCCGTTCAGGTTCATCGACTTCGAGGGTCTTCACAAAACGCCGAATGCTGTAGTAAGAACCTGAAAAGCGAAGTCGGTCTTCAGATCCTGATGAATGCGCTCAATGCTCAGGCCCGATTGATAGGCCACTTTGATCCGTTTACGATGAGTATTCTCAGACTAAACACCAACTCTTAGCTACTACAGCTCCAAATTATAACCAAAGGCCTCAAAATCTTTCTTATAGATTTCTCTGACCAAGTTTAAGGTTTCTTTGTCATAATGTTTGCTATAGTATATTGAATCTTTGTTTTGATTTTTATGTGGTAAAATACTAAATGGGATATTCAAAAGATTGCACACAGTCTTGAAGTCTTCGTTAATATTTTCCACTTGTCCAATAAAGTCACATTTTTTTCTTATTTTCCTAGGGATGGACATATAAGTATCCATATTGAAATCTAAGACAAAATCAATTTGCTTTTTTGAATGATAGCTATCAAAGCAACTTAACTTTTTTTGATCTCCTTCTCTAATTAAGTAAGCATATTCTTTCAAACTTAAACCTCTTTGCGTTCTGTAAAAATAAGTTTTAGCTTCTCTTAGCTTAGCTTTTTTTGTTTTTCCTAACAAAAAAAATGATATTAGTTTATCTACTCGATTTCTGCCATTAGGCTCAGCATTTCTGAGTCCTCTTTCGCTATGCTTCCATATGGAAACAAACCGATCAAAAGGATTTCGAACAAATGTAAACGTAAAATAGTGAGGATAATGATTGATCGTCTTAGCTAAGCCTTTTTCCCTCAAAGTATATCGAAGACCAGTTTTTTTTTTCCAACCCAATGCATGAACCTCATTTTTTAAGAAAAATTCAATAGATGACCCAGCACATTTAGGAATATGAATAAAAATAAACTTTCTATCATGTGACAACATACTTTTGGTTGTTAAGTTCCTAGAATATTCTTACGAAAAATATAGCTTCTACAGCTTGTGGCTGAAACTATATATATAGATTAGAATATGATATCTTTTGATTAATATACAATAGCTTTATCAAATCTACCTGATAAAAGCCCAGATCGATTGTTTTTTCTTTGGGCACCGTAAAAATTATAGTCGGCAAAATTAATGAGATATTTAATAAGCAACGATTGTATACAAATTGTTTGGAGTCATTTTCATATCGAGTATACACCAAGTCAGCTAATTCTTTGGTATAATAATTTGAAGTCACAGTCATCCCATAGGGAAGATCTGAGATTATAAAAAATGGTTGGCTTTAGCTGGTTTCTGACCAAAGAGACCAGTGTGAAAAAAACCGCAACCAGTCAAACACTATCCCCAGGGCAATCGCTTTTGAAATAGCTGACTAGATTATCCCTTGTACAGGGCTTTTGTGTCGTTGAGATTATCTGTCATGAACAATTTCAATGATAAAACAGCAGCCAACCTTGATCTGGATCAAATTTTAGGAGCTTTCACGGAGCTGGAAGATCCCAGGAAAAGTAATGCGACACGCCACCTTTTCTCTGAGCTTCTTTTCATCTCTTTAAGTGCGATCATTTGTGGAGCTGAAGGTTTCACTGCAATGGCCCGTTTTGCTCATGCAAAGAAAGACTGGCTGGAGCAGTTGCTTGAGTTGCCTAACGGACTGCCCTCCCATGACGCTTTTGGCGATCTCTACGCGATACTTGATCCGCAAGCCTTCAATGAATGTTTTATGCAATGGGTGTCTCCACTTCGGCATACTATTGACTCGGAGGTCGTCGCAATTGACGGCAAGACGATGCGCCGTAGTCATGACAACTCACGCGGCTTGAAAATGGTGCACACTGTTAGCGCCTGGGCTAACGAGAACAAACTCGTGCTTGGCCAGCTCTGCGTCGAAGAGAAGAGCAATGAAATCACCGCCATCCCAAAACTCCTGGAATTACTTTGGCTCGAAGGCAGTATCGTCACCATCGATGCGATGGGAACGCAGAAAAAGATCGCTGCTAAAATCGTGGAGAAGAAAGCTGATTACATCCTCTCTCTGAAAGAAAACCATGAAACCTTTTATGAGGAAGTGCAGACTCTGTTCGCAGATCAGGAAACGATGGAAGATTTTTCTAAGCAAGGTAAACGCTTCGAAGAATCGACAACTTTAGACAAAGGCCATGGACGCCTGGAGACGCGCCGCTGTGTAGCAATCGAAGCGGTCCACTGGTATCGCGAGCACTGGCAATGGGAAGGGCTGCGAAGTCTAGTGATGATCGAATCCACCCGCCAGATCGGCAACGCACAACCTACCGTACAGAGACGTTACTACATCACCAGCTTAGCAGCTCAGAGCCAGTTGATCTCCAGAGCAATCCGCTCGCACTGGGGGATCGAAAGCATGCACTGGATACTTGATATGACTTTCCGTGAAGATGAATCCAGAGCTCGTGTAGGCCACGCTCCAAAGACACTCTCCATGGCTCGTAAATTTGCATTGAACCTACTGCGCAAAGCTCCCGGCAAAGAAAGCATCAAGGGAAAACAACAAATCGCCGGGTGGAATCAAGAATACCTGCTCAAGATACTTCAGGTTTAAAAGCGATTGCCCTGGGCATCAAGCTTATAAATTGCATTAAACACATCGTATAAGTCTACCTCACGGGGGTGTGCAGTCTTTTTCTTCGCTGATTCTAATATAGGCAGGATTACAATAAAATGCTTCCTGCTTATCTCACTTGGATAGTTTTTCTGTTTTTTAGGATATTCCGGCCTTTTTTTAGATTTTTCTAAAGCTTATGACTGGGTTCAAAAACAACGACAACTCTTGGACAGGAAAATTTTAGAGACTGATCATTCTTTACTACTTTTTAAAATTACACCCTATTGAGGTGAGAATGTAAAAATAAGCTTGACTCTAATAGATCTTGTTAGATTTGATCATGTACCACATTAGTTTAAATTTAACAACATACAAATATTATGGCAACGACGTTTCCTGTGAAAATAACTGGTTTTGATAACGGGGTAAGAAACATCAAAAAAGCAGAAAAGAAAAAGTATCCGTTTGTCCTCTCTGTTAAAGGTACGGAAATTCATTGCCTTTTAATTGCGAAGGATTCTGCCAGTCCAACAAACTTAAAGAAAGCAATTTTCGAGCAATTCGACTTAGCTCCCGGTTTATCAAGGCCGGAACAAGATAAGCTTCATTTTGGTAAAGCTTCAAAGAGCGGCATAAAGTGGTCTATATATCTTAATCAAAATTTCCACGATACAGTTATAAGTAATATAAATAGTACGATGATGACTAGCTTTGCGGCTTACTTGGGTACTGTTAAACAAAATATATCTTTCCTTCCTCTTCCAACAACCCAAACTGATACCACCACCACCACCACAACGACAACAACAGATCCGGAACCAACGCCGGATACAACCCCGCTTTCTCCGCAAAGTCTAATATTGCAAGGTCTTTTGCAAAAAGGGCTTCCCAAAACGGAGGATAGAATAAGTGAAATCAATGAAGATATCGTAACTTTCATGAATGCAATTTACGATAACCTTTCAATAAAAGAAGTCGATGTAGATGCTGTGACTGATAGAGCTGCCAAAAGCTTGTACGATTCGATGGAAAAAACATTTAACCATCCTGATATGGAAAAGAGTCTTTCGACAATGCTAACTGTAAAAACAGAAGCAGATTTTACCAAGGCAAAGGAGGACATGAGGAATCTTGTTAAGGGCATTGCGAGAGAATATGAAAATTCGAGTCTATCTAAAATGGATAGTTCAGTTCTTGATGGAATAAAGATTAAAGAAAACGGAGATGCAATCATTGCAGGTTGGAAAAAACTATTCCCAATCGGATGATAGCCTCATGAAGATTTATGTGTATTACATAGGAATAAGAATAAAAATATAGAGAATTTTACGAGCATTTAAATAACTAACAAAGTACGTATTATGACAGAAACTAATTTAATAAAATTGCTTACATTTTGTGTAACAGATTTGGGAGTCAAAGGGGTACAGTTAAAGGGAACAAAGAAAACGGATCCCACCGAAAGAATAACTGAGATTATAAATAAATTAAGAGAGCGCACGTCGGGCGACAGTCTTCTTATAGAGTTTAAGTACAACTTTGGGGGTTCTGGACAAAAAGGTTGGAAAAGCTCTGTGACAAAAGACCCGATTAGTGGAAAAAAAACTCTGGATCCACTTAAGACCGGCTCAGAACCTGTCAGTGGACCCGTTCCAAAAGTCGAAAAAACTAAGTTTGGCGGTACTGATTATGATGTAAAAATAGAAGTCGAGTATGCCGGGCCCATGGGCATTATTGCACGTCTCCCAAAGTTGAGTAAAAAAGGCCTAAAAGATACAGGCGCTACCAGTACTGACAAAGTTGTTATGGATGCACTTGCTGATATACAGACTAAAATTGACGCACTAGATAGGTTAGCTGATACAGAGAATGATGACACCCTCAGGATAACGAATGAAAATAAGGCTTCCCTTTTAATAAAAGGCTTCAGTCGTGGTGGAGCTGCTGCAACGGCATTTGCTTACATGTTTGGAAGAACTTCGTATGCCGCTCGTTGTAATATCACGATCGCATTGTTCGATCCAGTTCACGGCGGAGGGCCTGATGGGTCATTAGGCAGCAGTTATGGGAAAATGCCAGACAAAATAGACCTTGGTTCAACAACAGCTATTATAAATTCAATCAGAATATTGCCTGTAAGTGCGGGCGATAAGGGTCTTGAGAAAGCTAATAGAGGTTTCACGCCACAGGCTGTTTCTGGTGTTGGCAAACTTTGTATTGTCTATGGGAAAGGTGCGGGTCATGACTCGGGACAGTTTGGTGAATTTTCCTATAATGGTAATCGTTTGAAGGGCAATGGTTGGAACGATCTCCCCGACGGACTGTGGGCTGTGGAATCTACAAGAAAAGCAAAGAAGGAGGCATCAGACCTATCAAGTAAATATGGTTTGACCGGTGACCTTGCACTATCGGATTACGATCTTTTACATATTGATCAGGATTTTAGGGATGACCCTATTCCGGTGGAAGAAATTGATACGGATAGAAAGTTGTTAGGACTTTTCAAAAAAATATTTAAGATTAAGAGTAAAGTAAAAATAGTAACTCTGCGTGGTAAAAGAATAAGACTACCAAGAGTTTATTACATGGGTGTAAAAAAAGTTACCAAGGAGCAAAACAGACATATAGAAGTTGTAAGAGCTTGTGCCGATTTGATGAAAAATACCGCACTTTGTCATTTCCTTGACTCGTTTCTATATTGGACTAACAACCTTAAGAGTGGTGCGTCGCAAATTCCCCCTCCTGAGTATGAGAATGAAGAAATTGAACAACTTATCTTTCAGCGGGAGGAACTTATTGATGAGGAAGATCATGAAGCCTACGAGATAGAAATACCACCACCACCACCGCCGTTGACCAACCTTTGGGCAGATGAAGTAAGCTCATTTACCAACGCGTACAATTCACTTTCGTCAGGTGGTACTCCGGAAGAGGCTAAGAATGCTGCAGATTACGGCGGTAGAGAAGTCGATGAAAACAATCAGGTAGGAAATGTAAATATAGCAGATGTTGAGCTACTGCTGAGAATGATGAACGCGGCAAACGATGCGGCAACATCAAACATGTTAGATACGTTTCCAACCAACGACGATGAGAATTATCCATTTTTCGTACGTTCTGTTGCGGTAGCTGCTGGGGCTTCACCGAATCAAATGGATGTATTCATGGGAGTAATCAGTGGAGAAGAGTTGTTTGATGGCATCCGCAAAGCGGGTTCTGTATAAATTAGCGTTGATAGATGATTATCCACGATCCGAGCATGTTTTTTTAATAAATTGCCTTTAATTTCGAAACCTCGTAGCAAAGACTACGAGGTTCATTTTGATCGTTTTCCAATTATGCCATCGTCATGGTGGAATATTTAATAACACCCACTCAGATAAATTGACAACGGGTTCTTCTTTTTGCGTTCAACAAAGAGCGAATAATAAAGCCAACCAAGAGTCTTATAGCCGACCTGGTTAGGCTCCACCCTCAGAGCCACTTATGTCTTTTAACACGGGATTGATTCGCTTCCAAGTCTATGAATGAGGATGCTTAGTTTTGTAAAATCAAAAGAGATCATCCAAGTCGAGACTACTATAGTCCGGATCGTTACTCTCCACACTTGCTTCGGGCTCTTCTTTTGGCGCATTTACTTCAAGAGAAGCAAGCATCTCATCAATTTCTTTATCAAGCGCAGTCGTCAATTCTTCGAAGGAACTATCTACATCCGAGATGTTTTCGTCCATATTCCCTTCGGTGGAATTATCAGTATCATCACTGCTTAAACTTTCATCATCAGACATAACTAATTTCAAAAAGGTTAGATTGTTTGAATGTCAACTTTTTAAAGCCCAGAAGTTAACGTGCCTCCTACAGAATGCGAAGAACAATGCGATTGACGTGGTTTAATTTAGAGCTTATTAAGCACAAGTCTTCTAGTTAAGAAAAAGAAAATCAATTATATAAAAATCATGGCACTGACTTACTACCTAAATCAAGAGATATCATTAAAATGCGGAACAGGTGATAAAACAAAAAACAAAGAATTGAATTTTGTCGCAGGTTTTGAGTGCGAGTATGTAGTTGCTGCCCACACTGCAACTTATGGTTATGCTGAAGATTCGGAAGCGCTACTGAAAAAAGCATATAAAGATGCTATTAGGGAAAACGTAATCAAGCCCATTGAAAATGATATAGAAGATCTTCAGGATAAAATGACTGGGTCTGGGAAGTACAAAAAAGTGAGTTTGTCAGTCGGCGAAAAAGCAGACTGTTTTTCCGAAATAAAAGAACTGCAAAAAAGGAAAAAAAGGATAGAAAAGATACAAGGTAATGTGAATAAGGCCGTTTATGGATCAATCATTGTAAAAGGCCCCAACAAAGTAAAAGTGGTCATGGACTTTTCAAAACTAAAGCCCAACATGCTTAAAGAACTCCTTGGTATTACCGATTTGACGCTACTTACAGAAGCGCAGGAAATAGCAGCGAAACAAGCAGCAAGAGTGTCTGAAGCAAGGCAGTCTTCCCAAAATGTGGATCGAAAATCAATTGGCGATGTCATTAGCCGCAACTTGCAGGAAAAAACGGCAAGCAGCGACAATGAAGAAGTTGCGAGGATATGGAAAAAAGCTGTAGATAAAGCAAACGTATCTTTAAAACAAATGGAAAAAGTAATTCTTACTGAACCAGATGTAGATGCAAAAGAAGCCTTGGCGGAATTGAGAGCCTTTAAAAGGCAATTTGAGCAGATTCCCGATACTAAAGCCAAAATAGTGGCGATGAAAAGCTACATTGGCTATGAAACAGGAACAAAAGGTGATGAAATATCTGAAGAGATTATCGAGGTCGCCGAAGTCGATAAATACGATGAAAACTTTCGGAGCACAATTAAGTCAGCGCTCGAAGAAATTGATGGTGTACTCGCAGAAACCTGAATGTAAGACCCCAAAACAAACTCATAGCAGAAAAGTAACTATTAACCTAAAAAGATATGACATCATTTGGACGATTATTTAGCCGTATCAGAAGAAAAAAAGAAAATACCAAAAATTATAAAAAGGTAGAAAAGCGGGTCTATCCGGAATTGACGAAACTACAAAAGTTGTTGGATGAACTCTATGAACTTACATTAAGCGGTCTTTGCTCTAACGACGTATTTTTGGAGCATCAATCTTCCGTAACGAGTATCTGGAATACGTATTACAGTATCGCACGCAATTCAGCAGATAATCCAGGTCAGAGCTATCGCGATCTGAAGGACCTGGAAGATGGTGACCTCAAAAAAAATATACTGAGCGTTGGAAAGGTTATCGGCCCTCTGGTCGGAATGGATGTAGAACTCATTAATTACAAATTTATTGATCTAGCAGACAAATTTAAAACTGTATTTGATGAACTGAAGAACCTTGAAAATTCGGTAGAATTCAAGCCGGATGGCCCGCTTCCCAGAACTCTTAAAGGTGTAAATAAAAGGATTATCAGAGAAGTCGAAAGGCATAGAGATGTCGTTAAAGACAGAATGGAAGGATTGGGTGAAATTGAAAGTAAGTGGAAGGTTAATAAGCTTTTGCTGGATAAAGCATCCGATCCGGTGGATGTAAGAAGCCTTAGTAGAACGTCCAATAAACTCGCATCTGAGCATAAAGATAAATTAAAAAAAGTTACTAAAGAATTTGATAAAATAATAAAATTTTGTCAGAAGGAGATAAAACAAACTGCAACCACTATTAGTAATCAGATTGAAATTAGCTTGGAGATCGATGGCGAGCCGGTCTACCTGGATAAACGCTCTATGCCCGGCTTTGATGAGATAGTTGTCGAAGACGACCCAACCGGCGCTAAAAAAAAGAAAAAGCAGGAAGAGCTTATTGCTAAAGTAAGTGCGAAAATCGAAAGCGGTAAGTTGTTAAAGGATAAAATCCTGGACCCTGATTTGGATGACGAAGACTTTGAAAATTTTTTGAGAGAGAATCCACCTAACAGGAAAGATGTTGCCGATTTGATGTGGTACTTTAAAACGTTGGCGGAAAAAACAGCTGGTGAGCCCTATGAAAAAGGAGCGCTTACTTTACCAGATCCAAAAAATCGCCTGCGCAAATATCTGGATCAATCTGGCAAAACGTATGTTCGCGGCAGCTCACATATTTCAGACCTACACAATAGCACAAAGTCACACGACCCCAGAGGTATCGATTTCTACGATGGCAACATCGACAATCCCGATCTTTTGCTGCCATTTGGCATGAATACAGCATTGATCCAGTCTTTTAAGATGCCGAAAAGCGACGATAGTCTGTACATTAAGATGGAGACGGAAAGTTCTCGGATGAGTCCGGGGCAAACAACTGCTGCCACAGCCGTAGGAGTGATTCTCGGCCTTGGACCCGGTATTGCAGGTGGCATTATTGGGGGTTTAGGTGGACTTATATACGGCGTCTTTAATGATGGGCCTTTGAAAGGAGCTAAGAAGGGAGCTATGGAGGGAGCGAAAATGGGAGGGATTGTTCCGTTTAAAGTAGGACTTTACGGTACACATGGTCTCGAAGCCATTTATTCAAATCTAACCCTCAAAACACGTGATGATGGCTTCACTCCGCGTCCCATTACAAAACGTGACTTGATTGATAGTGGAGAGCACGCGCTAAACTTATTTCACTCAGTCTCAGGTAATCAAAAAGACGGGTTGGGCACTTTTCGCGAAAAAATGTTCAAGGGTACGCTGGCAACGGTGCATGATAAATTTAAGAAGAGAAAGCACCCTGTCTATTTGGCCTATGTAGAACTGATCAACAGCGTTAAAGATAATGAAAAACTAAAGCCTCTCGCGGACATTCTAAAAACGGGCAAGTGGAAGGACAATGTTGGTGTTATGGTCGATAACTGCCTGACCATTGATCGAGGCGCTGAGGAAATAATAAAATTTCATCAAAACAGCAAAAGAGGCCCGAGCCCAAGTCCGTATCTAAGTGAAGACGATATTTTGGACTTAGGTAAAGCAGCACAAGCTTTCCAGAATTTTTGTGAAACCCTGAGTTTTGAATTTGGTATCACGGATCTCAGATCAGAAGGGGCTGCTTCCAGAATTGGTGGCGAAGTGGTGCTCACCAGTGGTTCTTTGGGGATGACGGTTATTTCCGATTTTACAGACGAAGGTGAGGCGGATGCCCATATATTGCAATTGCGCCGCTTAAAAAACTTGTTGATAGCCAAAACAAATGATTCTAGCGAGTACTTAAACGATTTAAGCTTTTGTAAAAACAGAATTAAAACGACACAAAAATACGTACAATTACTTTTTGATGAGGATGCGCTCGATGGTGACGAACGGGTCCCTTTAGAAGAGGAGATACTCGAAGATACACATGACAAAACCATAGATATTGAGGATATTGCCATCGGGCGATTCGAACTTCTTGACGATATAGTTGATAACCTAATGGGTGAAGAAAGTGCGAAAGCTTTTAAAAGCATTACGGCACAGCCTTACCCTAAAGTTGAACTCATTACTGATCCCGATGAAAAGAGAGACTTTGTAAAGGAGAGGAATGAAATTATCGATGTCTGCAATGATTGTGTTTCAAAAATCCAAGCTTTCTGGGCAGTCTCCAAAAAATTGTTAACCGAAATTAAGAGTCGTGCCTATTTGATTCGTGCTCAAATGGCGGATGAAGCGAAAAAACGTTTTGAACTTGATTTCAACCTCGGACCAACTGAGACAGTGGATGATCTTAAAGATGGTTACGAGGATCTTCAAGACGATGTGAGCAGTGTGATTCTACCGATGGAAGAAGGTTTCGATAAGCTAGCTGAAGGCGCTCAGATACATGTGAATTTGAATTTGGAACTTCCAGCGCCTAAAGATCGTGATCCAACTAGAGACAGGACTGCAAAGATTTATTCTCGGGTTAATGATAGTCTAAAGACTTTAGTGATGTATCAGGATATGGTCAAATTACATAATCAACGCGTAAGTACGATTCCAGAAAGTGTTGCCAGGAATCCGGCCGTTTTGATGGTTTGCCAAAGTTATCAGACTGAAATTGAAAAAAATAGTAACATGATCAATAAATTTGTAAAAAGGTTCGGCCCGTTGGAAGCTCAGCTTCAAGATCTAATGATTGCTCTCGGGTGATGGTGCCATAGCGCAAAATGAAAATACCTTTCACCGATCTTCACACGGGAGTAAATGTTCACTCTACGCAGCCCCAGATCTCTGGATATTCATTGGCAATAAAAACATTTCGTCAACGGTGTGAAAATTTAGTGCAAATAATTCTGCATAAGAGGCCTCAGGAGGTCCATAGCTTCCCGCCTATGGAGTTTGATTTTCCAGGCAGTGTCCTTAACCATCGGCTACATTGTAAACAGCGCTGAGTGGCCCTTGTCCAGTTTAGCACCAACGGATTCATTTGTTCTGGACTTGATTGGAGTTGTTTCAGTTCTTTTGTTCGGGTTTGTTTGCGTTTGCGCTGGCTCTTTTTGTCGGCAATGCCTTCTTCGGTTTCAATTTAGTGGTTCAGCATTACCATCTTCGCACGCCAGCGTGCCTGACTGGCCCGTTTGCTCATCGTCTGACACTCAGTGGCTGAGCAGTAGTGTTGTTTCTTGTGGTTGTGGGGCTTGGGCACAAATCCAACCCCACAATGATGGCAGGCTCGTTGGCGTTTCCGTTTCATTGCCCCAGACTGAACTCTGGGATGCTCAACGAAATGGAATAAAATTCAGGAAGAATAGATTTTTATGGAATCTTTAGGAAGAAAATGAAGAAAATCTGTACTTTCAAGG
>CAZUYZ010000069.1:0-3284 GCA_964624365.1 uncultured Puniceicoccaceae bacterium | reverse complement strand
TCGGCGGTGAACTCAATGCCGGTGGTGACTTAACCATCAATGCGAGAATTGACGACAAGGGTAATGCTACCGCTGATAACAACAGTGGTCATGTTGTTGTGCATGGGGGTGATATTCGAGCAGAGAATAATGTTGTTATCGGTGGTGAAAGCGTCACGCTACAGGATCAGAAAGAGATTCGTTTCCACCGCAAAGAAACCTACAAAAAAGGTTTCGGTGGTTTAAGTGGCAGTAGCCGCGTACAAATCAATCGTCAAACACTAGTGGATGGCACTCAAGTTGTAGCTAATACCCAAGACTTGGGTTTAATCGCAGCAAAGGATATCACCCTGGTGGGTTCATCTGCCTCAGCTGGGCGCGATGTAAATGTCGATGCGAGTGAGAATGTCAATGTAATATCGGCGGTCAGTACAGAACACAACTATCTGGAAGAGAAAAGTTATTCAGTTGGTTTGGATTTTGCTGATGGTGGCAAGATCAACTTTGCTGAAGAAAAGACGAAAGGCAACACTACAACGACTCAAACCAATGTAGCCTCAGCTATTAGCGGTGGCAACAATGTGAATATTGCGGCTGACAACGATGTGAACGTCGCCGGTTCTCAAGTGGTGGCCAATAATACAGTCGATGTTAATGCCGGCAGTGATCTTAATCTTATCGCTACCACTACTCAAAATGAGTCGGGCGAATGGCAGGAAACGAAAACCGTCGGCATAGATTTTAGCAATGATGAGAATGGTGTGAGTGCCTTTGCTGGCGAAACTGAAATCAAAGATCGGTTCGCTCAAAATCACACCCAAATGCACGGCAGTTTAATTGCCGCAGGTAATGGCGTTCTTGCCAATGCAGGCAATAATATCAACCAAGTCGGCAGTGATATTCACGCAGGCGGTGACTTAGCCCTCAACGCCGATAATATCAACAGCTTGGCCGCAACTGAAACGTTTAGTGTTACCCAAACACACAGTGAAAGCCGCAGCGGTCTGGGTGTCACCATGAGCCATAACTACGGTAGCACCAAAGACGCTGTTGAAAATGCCGGTGAAGGCGATAATCGTATCAGTCGCGCCAGCTCCGTATTACGGGCCATCGACTCAATCAGTAACTTTACCCAGGGGCCCAACACCAATGTAAGCCTGGGTAACAGCAGCACCGAGACCCAACTTAATCAAACCCAGCAAGTTGCGCAGGTTTCAAGCTTAACGTCGGGCAACGATATCACACTCAATGCAGATAAAGATGTCACCTTGGAAGGTACCTATGTTGACAGCGGCAATGATATTGATGTGGTGGCAGAGAATGTTTCCCTTACGACAGCAACCCAGACCTACCGTAGCAAACAAAGCACTGATACTCGCAGCTCTGGTTTTGAGATAAATGCCAGTGCCAACCGCGCCAGTGTCGGTGTCGCCGTTAGTGGTAGTGACAGTGATTTCACTAACGATGGCACCCAAGAAGTGGGGGCTCAATTACGGGCGGGCAATAATATCAATATCAATGCTGAGCAAGACATCGGCATTGCTGGCACTGATATTGAATCCAATAAGGACATTACCTTGCAAGCCGGTAATGATGTGCGTATTCAAAGTGCTCAGCACAGTCAATCTTCAAACTTAGACGAATCCAGTTACAGCGCAGGTGTTGGTCTGGCAGTGACAGCTGGAGAGGGGGGAGCAGCCGCGGGTGTCTATGTCGAAGGTAGTGTTGGCCGCAATGACCTCACCCGCGATGGTGTAAGCCATACTAACAGTCGTATTGTTGCAGCAGATACACTTAACGTTATTAGCGGTCAAGACACCACCATAGTCGGAGCCAATGTTGAAGCAGATCGTATCAAATTAGATGTCGGTGATGACCTGACTATTACTAGTGTACAGGATACCGGTAGTGCCGATGGCAGACGTTATAACGTGGGTGGCAGTGTAACAGCCGGTGCTGGAGTCAGCTACAGTGCCAATCTCGGCTATGGTGAGACTAGTGGTGAAACGGCCTGGGTACAAGAACAAACAACCGTTATTGGTCGTGACAGCATTGATATTATTGTTGGTGATCACACCCAAGTTGATGGTGCCCTTGTCGCCAATATTGATGAACAAGGACAAGATCAAGACAACCTGAATCTGAAGACCAAGACGTTTGGTTATAGTGACTTTCAAGACGTCGATAAAGAAGATAGCAACTATCTCAGCGTCAATATCGGCACTAGCCCGAGTAGCGCTGGCCAGCAGAATAATGTCAGCAGCTGGGGAGTTGAAGGCAGCAGTTACGAGCGCGATCGAGCGCAGCAAACCAATGCAACCATAGGTTCAGGCAACCTTATCGTTACTCAAGATCAAGAAACAGGGAAAGACAGCACTGCGGGCCTCAATCGCGATATTAATACCGCACAAGTGATTACCAAAGACGAAGAAGAAACCATTGATTTATACGTTACTGACTCCAGTCTGGAAGCCGTCGCTGATCCGATTGATACTGGCAAGCAATGGGCCAATGACTTAAATGGCTATGGAAAAAACGCCACGTTAGCTTTTATCAATATGGGGCGTTTGGCAGAGCAAGGTGGTGCAGATTCCTCACTGGCGCTGAATATTAGCGCGGCGGTAGCCAGTGGAATGATTGAAGTCATGGACACCTTAGGAACCTTCACGGCAGGTTTATTTCCCAGCGTTGCAAATCATGGAGGTGCGGCAACCCAAGTACCCGCATTGATCTTTGGCGATCAACAAAATAACCATGTTAAAGTAAAACTTAAAATTAATGAACATGGTCAGTATGCAATCGAAAAAATGGCTATACTTGATAACAATGTCGATCTGGCTAATTTGCCCGATGATATCCGATATGCTTTTGTTAACGGAATTATGAACAGCCTGGAAGATGCGGCTCGCAACGGAGCGATGCAAACCGGCACGGATAGTCTACTGGTTGCTTACAACCCAACACATGGCTTTCTGGCGGATATGATTGAATCAGGTTGGGATAAGACTATTGGTCGCGCATTGCCTGATGCAGGCTCGGGTAACTCACGGCAGATAGCGGTGATGTTCCAGCAATGGGCAGATGATGAACGACTGATGAATACAGCGGCGCATAGTCAAGGTGGATTGTTGGTTTACACCGCATTGCGAATGCTGGATCAAGGAGCCTTAGCTCCTGTAATCATGCAGAATGACAAAGGCGAGAAAGTGAAAACTGAATATATGTTCCAAATTAACGGTGCACCGGTGGATACTATTGATTTTATTCACTCTATTGCGCATGTAGATGCTGATATCGGTAATCAT
>CAZUYZ010000068.1:0-10135 GCA_964624365.1 uncultured Puniceicoccaceae bacterium | reverse complement strand
ATGGGTGGTATGGGTGGCATGATGTAATTACATCTGCTACGAAATAAACTCATCTCGAAAATAGCTAAATGCTTCGAAGGTCCTGACTGCAACTGTGGTCAGGGCCTTTTTTTGAGAAGCTTCAACGAATCAATTGACTTTAAGCGGAAGTTCACCCCTATATTTGATATAAATTCATAAAAAAAACAAGTGAACTTCTGTTAAAGGCCCATAAAGGTTACCTCAACGCACCGAATTCCAGATTTTGAAGAACCAGTTAAGCAGAGAGGGTTTTGCTAACTTGAAATACACTGGTTACAATTCCAATTGCTATCAGGGCTACCATGATAAAAGCACAGACCAACGCGCCGGAGGCGACCAGATTTGTCAGGAAATTCAGACGCTTTGTCAGCTCGTTGCGAAATCGCTTAGTGATTTCATTCATACTATGAGTTAGGTTGCCAGTGTTTTCACCAACGGTTAGTATGTCGATTGCGAGATCGGACATAAATCTGTTTCGTTTAAAGGCTTGAGCGACTGAGAGGCCCTCGTTTACTTGGTTGCGGGATATACGGAATCGTTCGCGCAAGTCAGTATTTTTAAGAGTGCGCTCGGTCAGACGCATCACTTCTGTGGTGTTTATTCCGCTTTCGAGCAGAGTGCTTATTAGATTTCCGGATTGAAAGAGGTCAGAGTAGTAGACGATTTTTCCGATCAAGGGTGATTTTAAAATCCATTTATCTGTTTTCATTCGACCGGGTGTGGTTTTGCGCCAACGGCTCAAGCCGATTACACCAAAAATGAGCGCAACCAATGCAAAAGGACCGAAGCGTATCAGGAAGTGTGACCCGTCGATTAGAATTTGAGCACTCCATGTCATTTGACCACCCATACGATCCAGCATGCTCTGAATTTGTGGAAGTAGAACTGTTAGAAAAACAATAACGACGACTAGCGCTACCAGACAAATGAAAGCGGGGTAGGCCATGCTGGATATCATTTTTTGACGGATCGCTTGTTTTTCTTCCAGAAAATCGATTACTTTGCGCAAAATAGGTGCTAGATTACCCGTTGCTTCACCAGCCTCAATTACATAAGTAATCGAGGGTGAAAAGTACCGGGTCTGGCGTGTCAAGGCGCCTGCTAAAGTGGCGCCTTCACTGAGATCGCGCCAGAGCGTTGTCGCCAGTTGCTTTTGTTCCGGATCACTAAGCCGCTGACTGAGGATACGGATGGAATCACCGATTGGAAGGCCGGATGCGTGCAGTTCGAGTAGACGGGTTAGAAAGGCCAGGCCGCTTCGTTCGCGTTTCGGTGTGCCACCACTTTGAGGAGTTTTTAGCTCATTATCTGTTGTATCAGCTTTTGAGCTTTTCAGCGATTTTGTTTTGTCAAAAAAGCGGCTTATTGCAGTACGCTTTGAAGTGCTGACTTCTTTCAGAGTGATTGGGCTAAGTTTTTGTTCTCTTAGACGTTGTGCTGCCTGGCGACGATCTGTGGACTCAATGGTTCCTGTAGTCGTTGAGCCGTTCTGTTGGCGAGCTTTATAGTCGAATTGAGGCATTTCCGGCGTATCAATATGATGAGAGAGTATACTTTTCTAATCCTTAACTCATGGAACATACCGTTTTCTGGTTTCATTGTGCAATATTGAATTCCAGCTTGAAGTTTGTTTTAAATCTTAAAAGCATTCTCAAATGCGAATTTACTTTATGGGTATTTGTGGAACCGCAATGGGAAATGCGGCCCTTTTGGTTCGAGAGCAAGGACATGATGTTTGTGGTTCTGACTCTGGCATTTATCCTCCTATGTCTGATGTGTTGGCAGACGCCGAAATTCAGGTGTTTGACGGGTATGATGCAAATCGAATGGCAAAGCTAAAGCCGGATCGTGTTGTTGTGGGAAACGTAATCAGTCGCGGAAATGTTGAAGTGGAATGGTTACTCAATCAATCAGAAGTGGAATTCATTTCTTTGCCGCAGCTATTCCACGACACAGTTCTGGTTGGTCGTTGTCCGGTGGTGATTACCGGCACTCACGGAAAGACGACGACTTCTTCAATGGCTGCATTTCTTTTAAATGAGTCGGGAGCTGAGCCAGGGTGGTTGATCGGGGGTGTGCCACGCGATTTACCTAGTGGTGCAAAGCTTGGCAGTGGAAAGCCGTTTGTACTCGAAGGCGACGAATACGATACGGCTTTTTTTGATAAACGTAGCAAGTTTATCCACTATCGACCAAAGATTGCGGTTTTAAACAATCTTGAATTTGACCACGCCGATATCTTCCGTGATCTACAGGATGTAAAGCGCACTTTTAATCATTTTCTACGAATTATTCCGAGTGAAGGTTTTGCAATTATCAATGGAGATGACGAAAACCTTAAAGAGCTTCTACCAGTGCCTTGGACTCAAGTCATCAAGGTTGGAACAGGTCGTGATAATGATCTTCAAATTGCCAATTTCAATGATGATAAGAGTGGATCAAGTTTCGATTTGATTTGGAAAGGCGTTCAATGGTCGCAGGTTAATTATTCCCTACATGGGCTATTTAATGCCCGAAATGCCGCTATGGCCGGACTAGCTGCCGCTTTTGCGAGTAGCCTCGAGTCGCCCTTAGACTTTGACCTTTCAGCGTTTTCTCGTTTCAAAGGCGTGCAACGCCGTCAGGATGAACTCTACAGAGGATCTCGTTGTATTGTGCTTGAGGATTTTGGCCATCATCCAACAGCCATTGCTGCAACTATAGAAGGAATTCGGGCGGCCTATCCCTATCGAGAACTGGTTGCCGTCTTTGAGCCCCGGAGCAGCACTGCTTGCACATCAGTCTTTCAGAAAGCCTTCGCTGATGCGCTCGTTCTTGCTGATCGAGTGTATATTGGCGCTGTACATCGAGTTGAGAAGATTGCTGCAGGCAAGCGTTTGGATACAAAAAAGATGGCGGGTATCTTATCTGAGAAGGGTTGTGTAACCACCGCTTTTGAAAGTAATGAAGCTTTGATGGAAGAACTGCAAGCTCAGGCGCTGCTGATTGAGGGAGCTGTGCTGTTATTCTTTACCAATGGCTCATTCGATGGCGTTCAGCATAAAACAGCGGCTCTTTTTCGCGAGGTGGAAAATTCGTTCAAATCAGATATCACAAATTGTTAAAAATGAGCAGAGTAAATGTCGCCGCGACTGCTGCAACGACTATATCGGCAGCCAAATCAAGCGTACTTACCGGATAATCCAAAGAGAAAAAACTTCCCGATCCCGATGCGATCGATGAATTTGGCCCTGTTGTTTCAAGGTTAGGTGGAACCGGACGGAGCGTTTGGCGTTCGGATGCCTTTGGAATATTGGCAACTGTTTTGATGATTAGAGCGCGTGTGGCTTCGACTTTTGCCTCCATTCTCGCAATTTCAGCTTTTCTGGCGGCTTCCTTCAAAATTCTGGCTTCGGTTGCCCGCTCTCTAATCTGATCCGCCTTGGAACGTATGGCAGCAGCTTCCTCTACCAAGGCATATGCTGCTGCTGCAATTTCTTCTTCAGGAACCTCTACACTTCCTTCTAAAAAAGGGTTATATTTTATATGACTCATTTTGCTCAGTTAAACTAACACAAGGCATATTTTGATATTTGGCCTAATTCTATTTAGCAAGCGCTTTTTCTTATCATGAACAGGTTCTTAAATAGGAATGCGTTTACAGTGTATGTCAGCGAATGTCTTGCTTTGATAAATTTGCAATTCACCCAATCGTGTTAATTCAAGGACAGCCAGAAAAGTTGCAACAATTGTAGTGAGTGTTGTTTCTTGTTCAAAAAGTTCGGTGAAGAGAAATTCTGTCTTCTCTTTAAGCTTTTTGAGTACAAACTCCATACGATCGGCGACAGTGACTTGCTCACCTTTGATTTCGCCGGTCGAAATTCGTTCTGAAAGACGCTGCAATACTTGATTGAAAGTGCCCCACAAGTCTCTGCGGTCCAATGGCTTGAGGGTTCGATTTTTAGGTGAGGCCGTCTTACTTGCTCCTATCCGGGGTATAAGATCATTGTTGTGAATGATTAAGTCTTCAATTTTTGTCGCTGCATCTTTGAATTTTCTATATTCGAGCAGTTGCTGAACCAGTTCCCAACGCGGGTCCACTCCCTCATCTTCAATGTCCGGAGTGGAGTCGATGTCTTTTTGAGGCAAAAGCATCCGACTTTTTATATACATGAGTGTCGAAGCCATGACAAAAAATTCTCCGGCGATTTCAAGATCAAGCGTCTCCATCGAATCGATTATGGCGATGTACTGCTGGGTAACCTGTTCGATAGGTATATCGTAAATGTCGATCTCGTTTTGGCGAATCAGGTACAGGAGTAGGTCGAGGGGCCCTTCAAAAACAGGCAATTGAATGGCAAGATTACTTACTGGAGCAAACGCTTCTTTCATAGTAATTGCTACTTAAAGATCAGTCAGATTCAAACTTACTGAGAACTGAACATCATCCTCACGAACAGCATCCTGACGAAAAATAACTGCATAAATAATAGTCCAGGTGGCGTTCAGCTTGGTCACGAGAGCAAATTCGGTTCGAGTGAACTGATCTGTTTCCAAATCATAGCGCGCATCTGCCATCAGAGAAATACGCCGATTGACTCGGCACATGAAATCGACCCTAAATTGATCGATGCGATCCTGTAGGAAGTCGGTTGAAAGGCCTATTTCCCATATTTCACCACTTCGTATGAGCGTGCGTGTACGTAGCTCTTCAAGTGCGACGTTTTCCGTCCTAAAACGGCTGGCAATATCGAACTTCAACCAGGGAGCAGGATTTAAAACAAGTTCTGCCCAGGTCGCATGAAACGCGTCTTCCTGATCACCGTCGTACCGTGCGTTACGCTCAAACAAAATATCCTGATAGAAATTCAATGCTGCAAGAGTCCGTGACCCATATTCGTTCGCGCGGGTCTGAAAGAGATTTTCAACCCCAAGTCGTGCCAAATGTGTTTCGGAAATAGTATCAACATTCCTTAGATCACTAAGACTTAGCAAAGGGCGGTTGAGATTAAACGCAGCGCGATCAATAGGAGCAATTTCACCCTCGGAGCCAGGATCTGAAAAATAGCGATAGCGTAAAACGGGTCTTAACAGATGACGCAACCCATTCACATCCCAGGTACGGTTGATGGTTGAGTAGGTTGCGTATGCTCGCGCTTCTAAATCGAATCCAAGTTCGTAAATGTCCCGAGTGGCTGATCCGTCAAGGTTTACATTATTTCCAGGAGCAATCCCGAAAGCGCTGAAAACAAGAGGATCGAATTGTTGATTCTCGTAATGAGTGATACGTGCTCCTGCTATTGGTGTGAGCGTTAACCAGTCAGCGAGGGCCATCGGGCGTTCTATGCGATAAGTTAAGTCGATCCGATCTGACTGGCTTTCTCCAGCAATTCCTGGAACTATAGAATCAAAATCTTCTCTCAGGTTGGTATAGCTGGTCGACAGACGTTGGTAAGCTCTGGTAGCAAAAATTGGCACGGGAAGCAGGTCAAAGCGTATTTCCGGCAAGCGTTCCTGAATCAACTGGAACTCATTAGGTCGGAATCGTCCAAAAGCCGAAAGAAAGTAATTGTCACCAGCGTAAACGCCTTCAACAAAAGTATCGGGTTGCTGATTTCTTGTGAAATAATCCTGTCGGAAATCACGGGTTACCTCCGAATCAGACCAATAACTTGCAACAGCTGTAATATTAGTCCGTTCTCCAATACGATGTTGGTGACGCCATTCAATAAATCCACGGTCTGAATCGATCGGTTCGTTGTTAATGTCGTTGGGGGAATCGTCCTGGTCATCTAAATACCCGGTACTCAAAGCGCCCTTGATTGTTTGAGTTGGCGTATCGTATACGTATTGGGCAGTCGGTCCTGCAAGAACCCCCCGTTTGGTATATCCATCCAGATTTGCCCCCAAGCGGAGCCATGAACAAACTGAGAACAAGGTAGTTGTTTGGTAGAAGGTGCCCAGTTCACTGCGAGTGCCAAAGTCTGTATCGATAAAAAAGGGTGAGCCGTCCTTTATGTGATGGGTATATCCGGGCAAAACTAATAAGGGAACCTTGCCGATTCTGAAAGTTGTCGGGCCCAGCTCTAAAATACCGTTTTCTTCGTTGAAGTAGTCCATCTTGCTGGCGGTTATGCTCGGTGTCAGGAAATGGGGTTCTCCATAGTAAACCGTTGTGTCCTTCAAAATGATGTGGTCGCTGGTGCCTCCGGCATTATCACTGGAAATATAAATTGGCCACTGGCCAGTGCGTATATCGTTGATTGAAAAAATAGAATCCTCGGTCTCGTAGTTGAGCCTGTCGGCGATCAGCCGATAATTGTCTGTCATGATAGCAACATTGCCCGAGGCTTCTGCCAGACCATACTGCTTATAATAGTTGATGCGATCAGCACTGAGACGTATATCCCCAAAATCGATTCGAGCATCTCCACGAGCGATCAGGCGCTGTGCATTTTCATCAAACTCAATAGGTTCAATCGAACTCAACTCAGGCAGAGCTGCCCTAAGAAGAGGACTAAACTGGCAGAGTACCCAAATAATGAAGAATATCCGAACGAAATACAGCACGATTGCGGACTATGTGCGGGCAATTTTTAGTGGACAAGTCTTTTATACAATTAGCTTTCTACTAATTTTCACCAAGTCTTCTTTAAAATGATCCGTGAGATTCACAGTTCGCTGTCTGTAAGCCAACGCATGGAAGTCATCTTCCACCTGCGATAGGTCGATTTATCGAGTGGTGTTGATGGGTCGATTGCTTCCGGTATTCTCTGTAGGATTGCTTCGATTGTTGCAGATCCAATAAGTTCGCCAGAATGATTGAAAGATTCACCGCGTGCGCGAATTTTGAATGTATCTGAGCGTGGCGCCAGCATTGGGCCTATCGCTGCAATTACATCCGCTTGAGTGAGGAAGCCTGGTGAAAAGTGATCAATGTCAATCGGTAACTCGTCTTCAGCTTTCTGGCCAGTTGTTTCCCAGATGTGGCGCCACTGCTGACGTCCTGTGATTGGGTGTGTAAGGGCTTTTTTGATTGCCTGTTCCAGCAGGCTGCCATTGCCAGGTGAAAGTTCGGACAGAAATGCTTCCATTGATTCAAATGGTCTGCCTTTCTTTTTGATCAAACGAACAATTTCCTTGGCGAATACTTCAAACTCGTTCGAGTCAAATCGGCGTGCGCCTAGACGGTAGAAGGCCGATGGCGCAGTTTTCAAACTTTTCGGTGGAGTCGTTGCCTGATATGTTTCCTCCAGAGAATGTGAAAATCGAGTGAAACTACCTTCTTTGCGTGATGAATTGATTAGTTCCAGCGTATCCGGATCAGACGTTTTCTCATTAGGCCAGTTTAGATGGCTAAAGTCTTTGAGGCGCAGTGAGGACAGCACTGCTTTCCAAGCATCTATCGAAGTGGAATTAATGTTAAAGCGATTTGCTACCATAAAATGCTGCGCGGGATTGCGCGCAGATAGTGCGCTGCTAGCAGGATCTTTTTTCCACTCAGAGAATTGGGCAAGGAAGTCGTTAGTGTCTACAAATTGCAGGCAGGGATTTGGTGGTCCGGCCTGTTGGTTAAAATCTGCAAGGTCATCGTTGCGGCTCAATCCGGAGAAGTAATAACGATCGAACCAGCTCAAAGTATTGTGCTCGCCTTGGCTGCCCCAACTATTGCCGACTTGAAATGGACGCTCGTTATGAATGTAAATATGTTGGAGCGAAGCGAGCGATAAGACACGCTTTCGCGGCAATTCGAAGAGTGGAGCGTCCTGCCAAAGATCATGAAATGCATTGGCTCCTCCTTTACTGCGATCCAAAAGGCGTTCCAGTCGATCAGAATCGATTGTGCCGCCTTCTTCACTTTGGTAGATCTTACTAGGTTCTGGCGGATCAATTTCTTCGTTGCCATTGAAAATAGCAACATAAGGACTGCCGGTGTTTTTTTCCATGCTATTGTTCAGATGCCAGTCATCTCGAAATACTGGAAGCGGACTTCGTGGATCATGGTCCTTTAGCCAAAGGCCTCGAAAAAAATCACCACTTTTATCCGAATTATTTGGTTCACGTAACATAACGTGATACCCAAACGTCATGTATTTGTAAGTATTGGGATAATATTCTCTGTCTACAGGATTAAGCGTATCAATTGGCTCGTAAGTAAAACCGTTCAGAGTGCTGAGCAATTTTCTGGAAGATTTTGTGACTCTATATATTTTGATCTGTAAAGTGTGTTGCTCCTTGCTTTCATGGCGGATGTTGCCTGAAAAGCCTGATATGCTTGTATCAATACCATCATCTCCTCCAAGTGTATTTTTATTGAAATGCCACTGTTTGCCATCTGTTCGGACGGAATTATAAGGTGAGTGAACCGAATCAGACGGGTTGTTTTCTATGCCGACCCAATTTTTACTTCTTCCAGGAAACCAAGGTTCGCTATCGCCATTTAGCATGCGAATGACAACAGCATTTTTCGAGTTTCCAGAGACTGCCATAACTTCCTGCAGTTTGATCGGGCCGCTGTTGATGGGATTTCCTTCCTCGTCTGTACCATGCACCGTTACTTCAGGAAAACCGGTAATTTCCAGTTCCAAATGAATTGGATCACCTTCGTCGTCAGTCATTTTAAGTGTATGAGTAAACGGGTTCCAGAATTCACAGAAAAATCGCGCTCGCAGTAAAAAGTTTTCGTCTTTAGCAGCTGCAGTTTTTGTACGGATTGTAAAAGCGATCACGAAGTTGGATAGCACCGGAATTATTGGCATCGCGATTTCGCCATCTTTCATCGTTATCTCACCATTTTGTAGTACGCCTATTTCCTCCAGTCCAACCATATCGGTAAGCAATCGTTTCCTTGCCAGAGGGAACTCCTTGCTTGCCATTCGGTCTGCATGAGTCTCTCCAAGTTGTAGGTAGTTTTTCAGTCCGGTTCCTAGCAGCTCCGGAAAGAGTGACAAGTCCTGCATCAGACCTGCATCGACGGTACTGGCAAGTACGCCGTAGCTGCCTGGCGTCAGCGCATGAAAGAGATGTTCTCCAGATGTGACTGGATCAAAGTCGTCGAGTGAATCCAGCAGTTCCATCGAGCTTATTCGATCCAGCAATTTGGAGCTCTTGGACTGGAGATGATCGTACTGATTAAAAATTGCTCCCAAGCCATGCGTAGCCGCGAGCTGTAATTGTAGCGAGTTATCATCGTCGATGAAATTTGGTGTTGGTCTGTCATCAAGTGGTAGGCTGGCAACACTTGCTTTGACGCCCTCGTCGCTAATCCACCACCCAATACGGCTGGAAATATCGCCAGCTGCGTTCAGGATGTCAATCGCTGGAACCTGTACATACTGATCAGAGGCATCCCCAACTGTCCCGGGGCCAACGAGTCGTATCGATTTGACGGGCGCCGATCTAGGGTTGGGATTATTTCCTGACACAAGCCAGACAGGCGTTTTATCCATGTCCGTTGCATCCCACGCACCTGCCCAGAAGCGTGTTGATGATTGGATGGTTTTGTCACCCAGGAGTTCAGCTCTAGCAGTTACGCGTCGATCATGACCAGCGTGTTCTTGCAATTGACCGATTGCCATCGTGAGCGCTAGTCGTGCGCTCTCTCGAGCTTTAAGGGTGTGCAGGTTTGTTTGCGCTGAACGTGTCTCAACCTTAATCAGTGTCAGTATGGACAATACGAGGAGTAAAGTAAACGCCATCAGTGATAGGGCGATCACCAAAGCAAAGCCTTGGTGATTTACGTATCGATTATTGAAGGTGTGTCGATTTAGCGCTTGTGTGTACTTTTCGCACATAGGGGACGTCTGATTAAAAGGGTCGCCAGACTCGTTTTTAGAATAAATTACCTGAGATCACACAAGCTAAACTCTGAAAGATTGTATGAATTGTTCTACAAGTATAAAATTCAATTTGTATTTATTCCGATCACACCAACCTTAACAGGGAGTGAATATTTTCTACAAAGCTCTGACGATTCTTATCCTGTTAATGCTGGGATTATGGGGCATTCTTTTGTCGATAAGTGATCAAACTCCTCGGGCAGAAAAAGTACTTCGAAGTGGTGCTAAAGCCGACAAGCCGGATGTAGAATTAGTAGCAGAAGCTACTGCTGAAACGGATGATCTACTAACGCAGT
>CAZUYZ010000067.1:0-2771 GCA_964624365.1 uncultured Puniceicoccaceae bacterium | reverse complement strand
AATTTTCATAAGAAAAATGCTTCTTCTTTTATTTTTGCGTTTGAAAATATAAGTTTAGAAACATTAAATATGTTATATCTTATAAAGCAAAATTGCTCGTTAATTAAATTAAGAAAAGTTGAAAACCATAAATCATTTAATGATTTAGAATCTGGTTATCAATTATCGTCAATGACTCAAAAACCAAAACTTCATATGTCAAGTCTATGTATTTTATTAAATACAAATCCGCGGTATGAGGGTTATGTTTTAAATTTAAGTTTACGACAAAGATTCTTAAAGGGTGACTTTAAGTTATTAAATATTGGTTCAATGTTAGATTTAACCGTACCAACTTATAATCTTGGTTCAAACTTTAGCGTGTTGAAATCATTAGGTGAAGGGACTCATTTGTCATGTCAAGATATTAAGAATGCTGATCATCCGATGTTAATTACTAACACTGAGACTTTAAAACGAAGCGATGCTAAAATTGTTATGGAAGTATTAAAATATACTAGTGTAATTGATGTTGCATGGAACGTTTTAAACCATAATTTAAGTAGTGCGGGTATTCAATCATTAAATAGATTCTTACCTCTTACAACTGAAGATTTTGTAAACTTTTTCGGATTATATTATATCAATGTTTCATTAGATTCAACTGCAAATATGAAAAAACTGGTTGACTTACATCTATTAAATATTATGTCACTTCCGACAGCGTTTAACAATTCAGTTTTCATAGACCAAAATACAAAATCTACCAACCAAGCTTTCTATGAAAAGGTAAAAGATAAAATGTTTAAGGATTATTTTTATTTACCAAACAATCTATTTATGGAAGATAACGAAACTTACGTTAATACTCAAGGTCTAATTAAACGTACAACTAAATTAATACATTTTAAGAAAGATGCAAAAACAAATTGGCAGATCACAAGGAAGTTTTATGCTAACACCAAATCATTAATCTTTTTTAATAATAAGAAAGATAATGATTTAATCAGTTTCAATTCAATTAACTCGTTTAATTTTCGAAACTATATTAATTTTCAGTTTTTTGCAGTTCAAACTTTATCCAGCCTAAGTTTTTATTTGACTAAACAAAATTCTCCACTTCCAGTATCTCCAACTTTATCAATTAAGCCCACTAAGATTAAGTTATTGAATACAAAAGTTAAGAGTTGGTTAGATGACTTTTTTAATAATAATGGTAAAGATTCATTTAGTTACAACTCATCAGTTCTTGTAAACTGTTCAAAAATTACCCGGTCAAGTACTACAAATTTCTTTTAGGGCATTGGACACATGGATATCAATTTTTTTTCTAAAAATTTTATAAATTCTAATAACTATTTAGAACAATTTAGTTTTTTGAAGGAGTCTTCGATGAAAGAAGAATATTTGGGAATTTTTGTTTACTTATGTTTTGCAATTTTTCTTGCACTTCTAATTGTTGTTCTATCTTATTTTCTAGTGACTCAAAGTCCAGAAACTGAGAAGCTTTCAACTTATGAATGCGGGTTTGAACCTTATGGTGACACCCGAAACCAGTTTAATATTCGATTTTATATTATCGCAATCTTATTCGTTTTATTTGATATTGAGATTATCTTTCTGTTACCATGGTGTGTTTCAATCTCACAATTAAACTTATTAGGGTTTTGGTCTATGGTTGAGTTTTTAGTTGAACTAGGAATTGGCTTCATTTATGCATGGTGTGTAGGTGCAATTGAATGGAGTTAATATAAGAAAAGCATGTAAAGTTATATTATTAAATATAAACTTATATGTACACAATGAGTACTTTAAAGAATAATTTTAATCTTAAATATCTAAATACAACTCATCAGTTTCATTTAGTAGATCCAAGTCCTTGGCCGCTTATGGCATCATTAGGTGGTTTTTTTTTAACAACCGGTCTTGTATCTTATATGCATAAATTTATAGGTGGTTGGAGCTTATTTCTTAATGGTTTCCTACTTGTTCTTTATGTTATGTACGTTTGGTGGCGAGATATTGTGCGAGAAGCGACTTATGAAGAGCACCATACTTTTGTTGTGCAACGAGGGCTAAGATTAGGTATGATTTTATTTATCGTGTCTGAGATAATGTTCTTCTTTGCTTTCTTCTGGGCATTTTTTCACTCAAGCTTAGCTCCTACTTTTAATATTGGAGGAGTGTGGCCTCCTAAGTCAATTATTGCTATGAATACTTATACTATCCCACTAACTAATACTCTTATTTTATTAAGTTCTGGAGCAACTGTTACTTGGGCTCACCATGCTATTATTTTAAATGCTAAGCGTCACACTATTATCGCGCTTATTTACACTGTTGCATTAGCTGCTTTATTTACATACTTTCAAGGTTTAGAGTATGTAACAGCTCCATTTAATATTAGTGATGGTATTTATGGATCTTGTTTTTATATGGCTACTGGTTTTCACGGTTTTCACGTTTTTGCTGGTACTATTGCACTAATTGTTTCGTTTATCCGAATTGTTTTCAATCACTCAACAAACACTCAGCATTTTGGTTTTGAGTCAGCAATTTGGTATTGGCACTTCGTAGACGTTGTATGGCTTTTCTTATTTATCAATATTTATTGGTGGGGAAATCTTGAGCCTTATAATTTATCTACCAATGTGTTAATGTAAATTTAAGCAAAATGGTTACTAACCTTTTAAAAAAAAATGATTTAGGTATGAATGAAGTTGTTAAACAAACTGCATTGGCAACACGAACACGTGCAAGAAACGTGTCTTTAAACAAATTCAGATGGAACA
>CAZUYZ010000066.1:0-9858 GCA_964624365.1 uncultured Puniceicoccaceae bacterium | reverse complement strand
CAGGTTTTTCGGTCAATCACCGCGGCACCGGCAGCAGGCAGTATCCTCCTTCAGTACTGCTGGCATTGCTGGTATATTGTTACTGTACCGGACGTTTCAGTTCGCGGGTAATCGAAGAGGCCACTTACTGCGATGTTGCCGTGCGCTACATTTGTGCTGGCAGCCATCCTGACCATGACACGATTTGGTGCCTTTCGTCGGGTCAATCGTGAAGCCTTTGAGAAGTTCTTCGTACATGTCCTGGAAGTGGCCGCTCAAAGTGGAGTGCTGAAAAAGGTAGGCACGGTCAGTGTGGACGGCACCAAGATTCATGCCAATGCGAGCAAGCACAGCGCAGTAAGCTACTCACGGGCGCAGGAAATGCTTGAGCAATTGGAAAATGAGGTGGCAGTCCTGACGGAAAAGGCTGAGCAGAGTGACCGCTCGCAGCAGGAGTACTGTACATTGAACTTGCCCGATGAGATTGTCCGGTGCAAAGAGCGCAAAGCCCGAATCGAAGAAGCTGTGGCGGTGATTGAGTCTCGCCATGAAGAAAAGCTTGCCCGGGAGCGTCAGGAGTACGAAGAGAAGGTTGCCCGTCGTCAGGCTCAGCGAACCGAAGGCAAAAAGCCCAAAGGCCGAGAACCCAAAGAGCCCTCATCGGATGTGGATGGTAAAGCGCAATACAACTTCACCGATCCGGAAAGCCGGATCATGAAGTCGGGCACCGGCAAGCACTTTGAGCAGAGCTACAACGCTCAGGCAGCCGTTGAAGTGGAGAGCATGCTCGTTGTTGCCACTACCCTAAGCGATCAGCCTAACGACAAGCAGGAATTACTTCCCGTTCTGGATGCCGCTAAATCCAATGGTTTTGAAGCGGACAAAGTATTAGCGGACACCGGCTACTATAGTGAAGCCAACGTAGCGGGTGCCGAATCCCGCAAGGTCGAGGCCCATATTGCCGTGGAGAAACAAAACCACGGCATCAAGCTTGAGAGCATCTTGGAGTACAACCCTGCAGAAGTTCCTGAATTGCCCGCCGAAGCCACAGCGAAAGAGCAGATGGCACACAAACTCAAAACCCCTGAAGGAGCCGACCTGTATAAGCTGCGCAAACAAACCGTTGAACCGGTTTTTGGAATCATCAAGCACTGCATGCGCTTTCGTCAGTTTTTGATGCGAGGGAAGGAGAAAGTCTCTGGAGAATGGAACTTAGTGTGCACTGCGTACAATTTGAAACGAACCTTTAACCTGATCCAAGCTCAGGCAGGTGAAGCCTTGTCCAAAGCTCAGCCCCAAATGACATAAATGCGTTAACGTAGGCTAATATCGGTCTTAAAATATGAAAAACTGCGAGGAGAGAGCCTCCTTGGATCCATTTTCTAATAAAGTTAATAAAAGTAACTACACTTGGTGTAGAAGCCTGAAGTTTTGGCAAACTCAGCCTCAGCTAACTGAAATTTAAGTCCGACAGGCTCCTAGATTGTTTCCATAAATATTAATTGCCTCCGAGCTTGCCACCAAGGCTTCAACAAACCCTAAATCCACTGCCAGTAGATTACCGTCGATATATGCGTCCCATGAGTTTGATAATAGATCAAATCTCAAAGTAATACGATGCCAACCAGTACGGTCCGACCCGTTCAACGGTACTGTTTTTCCAGTTGCGTGCCATACACCTCCACCGGAACCGTTGCCGTCTAAAAATACCCATTCACCTGAATCACTTAAATATGGCTGAAATGCTATTACAGAAGTAGTCTCAGGCTGAGTAAATGAAGGTAATTCCGGTAATGTTGATGCAGTTAATTGCATATAATAATCCACAAATAAAGTTGGGTTACCAGATGGATTAAAGCTGAGACTAATGATGTTTTCAGGGTTTGCCGATGTAATACAGACGGATTGTGTTCCTGAGTATGCCTCAGCGTTTGTAATAATTACCGAATCATCCGTTGTTGTCCAATCACCGGACAGTGACGATCCACTCACATAACTCTCTTCGTTCTCAAAGTCAGAAACATATGGAACCTCCACTTCCGAATAAATATTCGTCAAAGAGTTGAAAGCTATAAAGACAAGTAATCGTAGAAACTTTAATCTCATGAGATTTCCCTCTTTCCCTCAATAAATAAGATGGCGAATTGACATTTTATGTTCTTATGGATTTGCAAACGCCAATTGTAAATGTTTTTACTTACAAAATCAGTGAGATAAATTAAAATAGTTTCAAACGATTCAAACTCAAAAAAGGTAAGGAAGAACTGAACGGCACCGGCGGCAATTACATCTGTGGACAGATGATTCCTGAAGAAACTCTGGAGCAATTTAGAATGTCCAAATTTGTGTTAAGTTGAAGATTTCTAGCGTGTTGAACCCAGGTCTCTTGGTCCATCGTAGTGTGAGCTTATTAACTATCCGGTCATCAAATTTCGAAGTCAGCAGGCTGTCATTATTCTCAACGTGCATCCAGGTTGTGCTGCCATGTACATCCCACTCCAAATTCAATATCGATTCGGTAATCCGCAATTCAGTGATTCCATTTACCTGGCTGCCAGCGGCTTCACTGAGCACCTTGAATGCATCCAAACGGATATGGCTGCACAGATTGCAGGTGTAGATGCGGTTTCAAATGGCATTCATGTGTTTTCAAGTTGCCCTCGTTGTGTTTCCAGTTCTCGCAACCTTTTTTTTAGAGAACGGATCTCCTGATTAATCTTGCGCAGTTCAGTCTTGTTCTTCTCGTTCAACAAGTGATCTGAACCACGCCGTTCTACAATATACTGCTCAAGCTGTCGTCGTAGCAACCGTAGGTAAGGATTTCCAAAAATGACGCCTTCCCGAAATTCAAGTTTTCCTTCCTGAATGTCGGCAATGATAAACTCCTGATCAATTCCATACTCTTTTCGTGCAGTCTTGTCGCTTAGAGCTGCGCCTTTCTGATTCCATTCTCCGTATTCAGCCATCTTGTTTTCGTGATAGTACTATTCAATTTAGCAACAAGGTTTATTGCCCGGTTCATTTCGAAGCTCGTAGGCTTTCAGTGTAGCTAAGCGGCACATCCAAATCTTGAAAGATAGATTCGACCTTGTTGCTTTCCACTTTCATCCTTGCCCTCATTAAGTTCAGAATCACCGTGTAACTAAAATTTCAAGCATTAATCGAGCATTAATCGTTATGGTAGAATCTTTGACAAAACACTGGCTTACGGATGGATTTCATCGATTCCTTGCCTTTAAGGGGTTCCAGGAAAATGCAATTTTCCTCCCTGGAGCGGCGGATGATCTTGAGGGCTTGTCTCAGAAACATGTTGCCGGAGAAAACTTGTGTCGATGAGTATTTCCTTAGCCATTGCGCCGTCGGGCAGGTTGGTTTTACATCATGACAGTGATGAGCAATCCGTGGCGTCGGCTTTGCCCCAAAGCTTAAAGGCCTTTGAGGCTGCCTTCGAGCAGGACGCTTGTGCTGGACTGTTATGGCTGGCCAACGAGGGGCATGCGCTCGATTTGCGAGAAAGTCTGTCGCTTCAATACTGGAAACAATTTACTTCGGATTATCTGCGTCGGCTTTTTCATACACAGGATTGGGGGCAGAGCCAACAGTCAACCGTCGAACGCCCTAATGAAATGGAATTGCTGGATTGGACGGCGCTGGCTCCGCCAATGACGGGGCTTGAATATCTGAGTTCTGAGTTGCTTCGAAAAATCTGGATGGGTATCGATGCATGGGTGTGGTCTTGCTGGCAGGGATCAGGGCAGACACCGAACCATTTTCTCTCGGAAACGTTTCCTCTTTGGAAGCAAGTTGGACGGGTCACGTTTCACTTGGCGGAAAACAAAAAAGACTCTCAAGCTCCTTTTGCTTTTTTAGCGACCTTTACTAATCGATTGTCTGAGCGACAAGCCAAGATGCAATACCTTCCCTTAGCCAAAGCCTTGCAGCAATACGCTGGAGCCCAAAATAAAAAAGCGCTCGTAGCGCTGCTTAAGCCAGTTTACGATGCTGCCAAGCTCTGTCCCTGGATAGCTGAATTACTGACCAATCAGTCGATTTTCAGACCTCTTGCCTGGGGAGCTGGACAAGCCCACCAATTTCTCCAGTCCATTCCGCAAATGGAGGACTGTGGATTAACGGTGCGTATTCCTGACTGGTGGAAACGCAGCGCACCTCCCAGGCCTAAAGTGCAAGTGAGCATTGGTGAAAAAAACCAAAGCACTTTGGGGCAAGATGGCTTGTTGCAGTTTTCCGCCCGATTGAGCCTGAATGGAGAGCCACTATCAAAGCAGGAATGGGAAGCCTTGTCTCAGTCAACGGATGGTCTTGTCTTGCTCAAAGGACAATGGGTCGAGGTGGATACGGATAAGTTAAAGCAAGTCCTGACTCATTGGGAAAAGGTCGAACAAGTGGTCAGAGAGGGCGGCATCTCCTTTGCTGAGGGAATGCGCCTGCTTTCGGGAATGTCTCTGCAAGGAGATGTTTCGGACGGCTTGGATGATGTGGAGACACCGGAGTGGTCAGAGGTAGTGGCTGGAAAGTGGCTAAAGGAGCGCTTGGCAGGCTTGAATGCCCCTCCGGAAGCAGCTCTTGCTGGATTGAAAACGCGGCTCAAGGCCGAGCTACGTCCCTATCAGTTATCAGGAGTCCACTGGCTCAGAATGATGAGCGAAATGCAACTCGGCGCCTGCCTGGCCGACGATATGGGCCTGGGAAAAACGATCCAGGTCATCGCTCATGTGCTTCTATTACGCCAAAAGAAAGACGCTGCACAGGCGCCTCATCCTGTTTTGCTAATCGTGCCCGCCTCTCTTCTGGCCAACTGGGATGCCGAAATCGCCCGCTTTGCTCCGAGTCTGAACGTGTTTGTTGCTCATCCATCCAATCAAACTTCAGATCAACTTAAAAACATTAATTTAAAACAAATAAGATCACACAACGATGTGATTATAACTACTTATGGTCAAGCGCTGCGCTTACCCTGGTTGGCCGAGCTAACCTGGCCCTTACTGGTGCTGGACGAAGCACAAGCCATCAAAAACCCAGCCGCAAAACAGACGCGCGCCATTAAAAAACTAAAATCGAAGCATCGTATTGCGCTGAGTGGAACCCCGATAGAAAATCGTCTGGGAGACTTGTGGTCACTGTTTGATTTTCTCAATCCGGGGCTTTTAGGAAACACTCAGCAGTTCAAGACCTTTGTCAAAAGCCTCAACACTGACTTGCCAGATGCTTACGCCGGGTTGCGTCGATTGGTCAAACCCTACATCCTGCGGCGCCTCAAAACGGACAAGCACATTATCAGCGACTTACCGGAGAAAACAGAGATGCGTGCGTACTGTTACCTTAGCAAGCAACAGGCGCTCCTCTATGAAAAGGCAGTGGGCGAGCTGGCAGACAAAATTGAAAACAGCACAGGCATTGAGCGCAAAGGCTTGGTTCTGGCCTACCTGATGCGCTTTAAACAAATTTGCAATCACCCGGCTCAAAGCCTTTCAGGAACCGATTATGAGGCGGCGGAAAGTGGCAAATTCCAACGCCTTTCAGAACTCTGTGAAGAAATCGCTTCGCGTCAGGAGAAGGTACTGGTCTTTACCCAGTTCAAGGAAATGACTGAGCCACTTGAGAACCATCTCGCCACAGTTTTTGGCCAGTCTGGTTTAGTGTTGCATGGTGGCACTGCCGTAAAAAAACGTCAAAAACTCGTTGAAAAATTTCAGGATGAAGCAGGACCGGCTCATTTTATTCTTTCCCTAAAAGCCGGCGGTACCGGACTTAATCTGACTGCCGGCAGCCATGTCATCCATTTTGATCGCTGGTGGAATCCGGCAGTTGAAAATCAAGCTACCGACCGCGCTTTCCGCATTGGGCAGAAACGCAACGTTCTCGTTCACAAGTTCGTCTGCCGAGGCACTGTCGAGGAAAAGATTGACACTTTGATCGAAGAAAAGCAGCGTATGGCAGAAAGCATTCTTTCCGAGGGCACCGAGTCGTTGCTGACCGAGATGAGCAATGATGAACTTTTGGATTTTGTGTCTTTAGATTTAGGAAAGGCAATACGTTAAATTTTTTATCATAAAAAAACTATAACTATGCGCGGGAGATATAATCGAGGAGGAGGTTACAGCGGTTTTGCTCCATATGTACCGGTGGCAGTCCGACGCGAAAAAGCCTTGAAGGAAGCCAAAAAACTCGAAAAGAACGGACGCAAGCTTTCACCGGTAGAAATCTCCGGACGCGTAATCGCCAAAACTTTCTGGGGAAAAGCCTGGTGCGAGCATCTCGAATCGTTCAGTGATTTTTCCAACCGTCTGCCGCGCGGACAACGCTATGCAAGAAACGGATCAGTTTTTGATTTACAGATAGCGACTGGAACCATAACGGCATTGGTTTCCGGTTCGGAAATTTACAAACAGACCATTACAGTCAAAACGCTGTCTCGAACCAAGTGGTCGAAGATAAAGAAGACTTGTTCCGGGCAAATCGGCTCTTTGCTCAACTTATTGCAGGGGCAGTTTTCAGACGAAGTCATGGCGGTGATCGCTGAACCTCAGGCAGGTCTCTTTCCAAAACCATCTGAAATCAAAATGACTTGCTCTTGCCCGGACTTTGCTGGCTTGTGCAAGCATTTAGCCGCTATTCTCTATGGCGTTGGGAACCGCTTGGACCATCAACCTGAGTTGCTTTTTAGACTGCGAGACGTCGATCCTAATGAATTGATCGACGAAGCTTTGACCGATGCTGATTTTTCAGGTGGCAGTGAGAGTGAATTAGCGGACAGTGATCTGTCATCTTTGTTTGGAATCGAACTGGAAACTGAAGATCTTAAACAAACACCCAAACCCAAGGCCCAAGAAAAAAAGGTCTCGAAGAAGAAAGCCCGATCTGCTAAAAAACGCATAGTCAAAAAGGTTCCCAAGAAAGAGTAAAAAGGCAGTCCGTTGCAGACAATGCCGGCATTTTCATTTGGGCGTGTAAATCGCTCATTTCAAACAACTTGACCTCATTTATAATAAATATTCGTTGAGGCTCTGACACACCAGTTCGTTCTGTTTGCGTTCAGATGCTGCCATCGGCGAAGGTTATGAACTAGGTTCAAACTTTTCAGGACACTCGATCGACAAGGTATCAATACCCGTGCCAATGTAGCCAGCTACGAATTTCGACACCATGGAAACACTCTGCCCTATTCAATACAGATCGAATTAAAGTCAATCGAAAATCATATTTTCGATTGACTATTATATAGTAAAACATACTACTTTGGGATGTTTCCACGAAAGATCGAGTTGTATTTAGAATCCCTGGCAGGCAAATACCGTTTGATAAATCTGTTGGGTCCACGTCAGTCGGGTAAAACGACACTCGCTCGCCATTACTTTAAAGGCTATGAATATATATCCTTTGAGGATCCCGATACTCGTTCAAGAGCTGAACAGGATCCTAGAGGTTTTATAGCTCAAATGAAATGCCGAACGATTATCGACGAAGTGCAACGGTTTCCAGATTTTATATCCTATTTGCAAGGCGAAGTTGATAAAAAAGATCCTGAACAGCGCTGGGTATTAACCGGTTCTAACAGTCTTTTGCTTTCGAATAAAATATCCCAATCATTAGCAGGCCGATCTCGTACACTGTACATATTGCCCTTGCAGCGATCAGAGATCCCTGCGCCAATGCAGCCTCAAACAATTAATGCGGCGTTAATTTACGGCAACTATCCCAGGGTTTACGACGAAGGTCTACAGCCAACAGAGTGGTATGGAGATTACTTTCAGACCTATGTTGAAAAAGATGTTCGCAACCTGACCAATATCAATAACCTGAACAGCTTTGATCGCTTTGTTCGACTACTTGCCGGACGAGTTGGACAGTTATTTAACAGCGCTTCCATTGGAAATGATACGGGTATTTCAGCGCCTACTGCAAAAAGTTGGCTAAACCTCTTAGAAGCGTCCTTTATAGCATTCACACTCAGGCCCCACTTTAAGAATTTTTCCAAACGTTTGATTAAATCCCCTAAAATTTACTTTTATGACACGGGACTCGTCTGTTATTTGCTTCGTATAAGAGACGTTGAGCAACTGAATCACCATCCGCTGAGAGGCGCCATATTTGAAAACTGGGTGATCTCAGAATACATGAAGCAGGCCTATAACCGAGGTAAAGACCCAGACTTGTACTTTTGGCGGGATCAAACAGGCCATGAAATCGATCTCGTTATTGATAAAGGTCTCTACTTGGATCTTATAGAAATCAAATCCAGCCAAACATTTAATCCAAGTTTTTGCCAAAATATCGATTGGTTGAATAAACTTCAGCATCACAAAGGTGGCCAGATTGTGTACGGCGGAGAGCAGGTCTTTTCGATGAAAGACATTCAGGTGACCAGCTGGAATCAGTTGGCCGATTGAACCCGGATTGATCCGCAGAAAATAGCGACTAAAACCATCTGATCCTGTGCATCCATGCAAAACCTAACCCTCATTGCGGATCAACTGCCACACCTATTGCAGACCTTCACCGCTTCGTGAGTCCATCATAATTGGTCCGGTCTCCCGCAATGCGAGACCCGATCTTGACGCAAGCTCGGAACTTCGCTGGACAGGACACTTGTCAGCAGCTACTCCATGTTCGTCTCCGCGGTTACTCTGGCTTTTGCTTAGTCGCACTCATCTACGTTCGAAAAGAAAAGATTGATATCTTGAGCTTACATACTAGCTTAAATTACATGAATACGCGTTATATTACAGCAAAAGATGGAAGTAGGACTGATGTTGTCTTGCCAGTAGCTGACTATGAAGCACTGATGGAAGACCTTCAGGATTTGGCGGTTATTGCTGAGCGTAGGGAAGAGCCGACCTATTCACTTGAAGAAGTGAAAGAACGTTTGAAAGCTGATGGGCTCTTATAGTATTCGATTTCTCTCCGACCTGCGGAGAAAGACCTCCGTAGAATACAGAAATCAAGACTTCCTGCTATTCTTGAAACCATTGAAGCCTTAAAAGAAAATCCGAGACCAACAGGTTGCAGAAAGTTAGTAGGTTCAGAGTCCGCTTATCGGATTAGGATTGGCGATTATAGAGTAATTTACATCATTGAAGATACAATTCGTATCGTTGAAGTAGATCGTATTCGTCATCGAAAGGATGTGTATCGATAAATCCGAAGTCCGTTATGTGTTGGTACCAACACATAACGGACTTCGCCATCCTGTATTCTCTACTCTACCAAAACATTAACCCGCATTGCGGGTCAGCAGTGAATATAGCGCACGCTGATAGTCCACCGCTTCTGCTGCATTAATCTCTACCAAATTCATTTCTATTCCCAGCAGACCATCAACGTGATCCAATGGCTCTTTGCTGGTGACGCTCACAATATTGTCAAAGTCACTTACCAGCCCGATTTCCGGAAGTGTGCTAGTCGTCAGTTGTTCTGCGGTATAGTGAGTGGTTTCCTCGCCGTCACCCAGACCAGTTACAACTTCAACGGTCAATGCATACAAAAATACTCCGGTTGCTTCGCCTGTACCGATCGGATCAGCAAGGCTGTATGCCGCTCCTTGTGGCTCACCTAATAGCCCTGTGTCACTGACTAACAGCACTTGATTACCATTGAGCAATAATGTGAGCAGGCTGTCATTATCCTCTACGTGCATCCAGGTCGTGCTGCCGTGTACGTCCCATTCCAGATTCGCTATCGATTCGGTGATCCGCAGTTCCGTCTCTGCGCTAACTTCGCTGCCAGCGGCTTCACTGAGCACCTTGAATGCATCCAGACGGATAAAGGTCGCGGTATTGCCAGACGGGCCACTCAGTGCCGCTTCTGTGCCCAAGGTGAGTTCGGCTTGCGTATAAAGGTCAATCAATGCTTGTGCCTGTA
>CAZUYZ010000065.1:0-2956 GCA_964624365.1 uncultured Puniceicoccaceae bacterium | reverse complement strand
TGATCTGCAAGAACTGGGCCTTGCATTCAGTGTAGATCCGGATGTTGGTGGCGCAGATACTGTCAACGGATTTAAAGCTCGTGACATTGTTATTGGTGGCGACGATTCAGATATTCTAGATGCTTCTGAGACGGGTGACGTAGCGGATGATCTGATTATTGGTGATAGTGGACGTGCTCGATTTGATGATAGTAACGGCATCTTGATCGATATTGCTACCATCGCCACAGGCCTTGGTGGAGAAGACATGATTACCGCAGGCGAGGGATCGAATGTGATCTTTGGTGGCGCCGATAAAGATATGATTGTTGCCGGTGGCGATACCGCACCGGATACCATTGTCGGTGATAATGGTCGCGCTCAATTTGACTCGGTTACTGGCGTTGTTGAGGTGATTTACACAACAGCTCCGGGCGAAGGTGATGATGACACAATCACTTCCGGTGATGGCCCGAATATTATTATTGGTGGTAGTCGGAATGATACTATTACTGCCGGAAATGCCAGTGCGCCTGATGTTATCATCGGCGACAATGGCCGGGCTAAATTCTTCGAAGGCACACTGGTCCGAATTGAAACGACCGACTTTAATTTTGGTGGTGAAGACAATATTTTTGCGAATGACGGTCCTGATGTAATCTTGGGAGGTGCAGCCAACGATGAGATTATAGCTGGCTTAGATGATGCAAATGATGTTGTTTTGGGTGACGATGGATTTGCGGTATTCACTCAAGCTGGAATCCTGACTGAAATTCGCACACTAGCACCTGATCTGGGAGGTGTTGACGAGATTGTCGTGGGCGATGGTGATGATGTTGTTTTGGGCGGTGGGATGACAGACTATATCAACATTGACCGTGATACTTTAGCAAAAATTGATAATGACAATGGTCGCGACGTTTTTGTCGGTGACAATGGTTTCGCACTGTTTAATTCGGATGAAGGTCTCTTGCTTGAAATTCGTTCGACTGATCCTGTTTATGGTGATGACGACTTTATTTTTGCCGATAACGGAGCAGATGTCGTGCTAGGTGGTAGTGGTAACGATATAATTGATGCCGGAACTGATTCGTCGCGTGACATTGTTGTTGGAGATAATGGCTATGGTGAGTTTGATCGGGTAATGATAGGCACTGAATGGCGTAGTGTCCTGGGTGAAATCAGCAGTACATCAACAGTTATTGGTGGTGAAGATGAAATCATTGTTGGCAACGGTGATGACGTTGTAATTGGTGGTAAAGCAAAGGATTACATCAACTTTACGCGTCCGGCCAACGTTGGCGATGCTCCGCAGGCCGTCGGCACCGATGAGGGTAATGATGTGATGGTTGGCGATAGTGGTCTTGCCTATTTTGACACTGCAACCGGTTCAAGCCTGCTGATACGGATCGAGACGATAGATTCAAACAATGGCGATGACGACTTTATCTTCGCTGGCAATGGTCAGGATACAGTACTGGGTGGTTCAGGCAGCGATACGATCCAAGCAGATGAGGGCGACAATATTATCCTCGGTGATAATGGTTATATTGACTATGCAATTGACGATAGCGATATCAGCGACATCGATCGTATTTACAGTACCGACACGAATATAGGCGGTGACGATAATATCATTACGGCAAGTGGTGACGACATTATTATTGGCGGTTTTGGCAGCGATAACATCAATGCTGCTGCCGGTGCAAATCTGGTTCTTGGAGACAGTGGTCAGATCAGTGCAGCCGAATCAGATACGCCTCGATTCGGTAACTATGACCTGACAATTCGTCGCATTGAGACGATTGCCAATGACGTTGGTGGTGCAGATGTTATCAATACAGCCGATGGACAAAGCATCATAGTCGGTGGTCATGCAGTTGACAGCATCACAACCAAGCCTTTCGCGAGTCTCTCGGCAGATGAGTACAACATTGTTATGGATGGCGTTGGCTATATTGATTTTTACACGGACGCTGCAGGTATTCTGGATGCGGTTAACAACAGTATTGAAGAGCTCAATGCGATCGATTCTGTAAGAATCGATACTGGCAATAACCTGAATTTAACCGACAGCACAATCACGGTGTTAGACGGTAATTTTACGGTAAATGCAGCGAATTCCATATGGGCGATACGTACCGATATGACTGTCACCGATGGTGACACTACCCTAATGACGGGCAACGACGTACTTTTGGATGACAATAGTAGTCTTGTCGCAACCAACGGCAGTGTGACTGGGACTGTAGGAGAAGATCTTTTCATTCGTCGTCACAGCGAGTTGCTGGTAACCAAAGGCAATGCAAACTTCACCGTGACTGGAGCAGTCTGGGTGGATGATGGCAGTCGTATAGATGTTGACAACACATCTGCAGAGGATGGAGAGATGGTACTGATCAGTTTCAATACTATCACTGTCAGCGATAGTAGCACACTCTCTGTCAGTAAGACTGAGATGATCCTGTTTGCCTTGTATCACGTTAACTTTACTGATAACAGTCAGTTAACCATAACGGATGATAGTAAAGCTCAGGTTTCTTCGTCAGTTGACTTCTCGCTGGTGAATAACAGCACCGTGTTGGCGAGCAGCAGCTCGGTGTTGTTGTCGCTGGGAGGTTCGCTGCGGATAATTGACAGTACGATGGATGTTACTTCCGAAAGTGTTGATTGGGCTGTAGGCGCTAACGCCAGCATCGAAGGCAACAGCGAAGTAACTGTGACAACAGGCAGTCTGTCGGCTGATATTGGAGGCAGTTTGACCGTCAGTGGTACCAGTGAAGTCGTGGTGACCGAGGGTAGTATGAATCTGGATGTGGAAGGCAATGCTCTGATCGAGCAGGGCAGCCGTCTTGAGGTGAGAAACACTGCTGCGACGGGTACGGGCAACAGCCTGGAATTGATCGTCGACGGATCGTTAACCTTTGACAGCAGTACGCTTGCAGTGACACATGCGAATCTGACTATCTTATCTTTC
>CAZUYZ010000064.1:0-14045 GCA_964624365.1 uncultured Puniceicoccaceae bacterium | reverse complement strand
GCGCCCTCGCCGATTTCGACGTTGCCCAATACTTTCGCTCCGGCGCCAAGTAAAACACCTGAACGAACTTTAGGATGCCGATCGCCCCGCTCTTTCCCAGTTCCACCAAGTGTAACTTCGTGAAGAATGGAGACATTATTCTCAATTACAGTGGTCTCTCCAGCTACAAATCCAGTGGCATGGTCCAGCAAAATACCACAGCCGATCACTGCTGCAGGATGAATATCTACAGCGAAGGTTTCCGATATGAGACTTTGCAGATAGAGAGCAAACTCGCTGCGGTTAGCTTTCCACAGATGATGGCTTATTCGATAGCAGATTAGGGCTTGAAATCCTTTGAAATAGAGCAGTGGAGTGAGTGCATCTGGGCAGGCAGGATCGCGCTCACACACAGCATTCATGTCAAAAGCAACTTGTTGCAAGACAGCTGGTTCACTTGAGAAAGCCTCCATAAACGTATCGTGGAGCACGTTGATTGAAGCCGAGTGATTAACCAGTTTACGAGTGAGTCGATAGGTCAGGCATTCGGCAAAAGAATCCCGCTCCAAAACAGTTTCAGCTAGCAGCGGTTTGAGCGCTGGCTCGCGAGTAACAATCTGGACTGCTTTTTGACGTATTTTATCCCAGTGGGAATCGATATCAATTACCTTCATAATTAAAATAAGAATACATTATTTAAACTAAAAGCCACACAAAAGAGCGGCTATTTTGAAATTGCTAATTCTAGTCGGCAAAAAGTCCATGTAGCGTAAACTCCTTTTTCGTTTTGGAACCGTGACTCGTAATCGCGAAAGAAGCGCATCATCTGACTAGGAGAAATTTTTCGAGAAACAGCCGTTCCCGTTTCGTGTATAGTCTTCCAAAGATCTAAAGCGCTTTTATAATAATAGCGCACAGTCTTTTCCTCAATCCGCTCTACTTTCATTCCAGCAGACTTGACTAGTTCTTTCCAAGTGGAAATATCGCGCCAAATGAGTGGAGTTTTTCCTCCGGTTACCTGATACATTTCCGGCAAACTGGGCTCGATAAACAGTCCCGAAATAATCTTTCCATTTTCGGTTAGTAACTCACTCCAGTTGCGAATAACTGTTTCCGGATCATCTGCCCACTGTAAGAGGCTGGATGCAGTCACCAGACCCCATTTATTTTTGTCAGCCTGTCTCGGCCAGGCATCACGGATACTATGAACAATCGTAGGAAATTTTTCCCGGCAAAGTTCGACCATTGCAGGCTCAATGTCACTGCATTCAATGTCTTTGAAGTTCCCTTCCAGATAGTGTGTTAAAAGCCCCGTTCCGGCTCCAAATTCCAGACAGCTCGGGCAATCAGTCTGAAGCACCCACTCGGCAAGCCATGCGGCAGCATCAGATTGAACAAGAGCATATTCTTCATAGCTACTTGCTTTTTCTCCAAACGAGGCTCTAGAAGTTGCAGAGTCAATTTTCATGGTAAATAAAAGTGGGCGTTGAATTAACAGACTGCTTTTGAATAGTAGTGCATGTGCCTTACCATTCCATGTGAATGTCTACATTTATTTGTCGACAATTGCCAACAAGACTCCCTGTCGTGAGGACGCAAAACGTGCTACCCTTACTGGTAAAAACAGAAGTACCCTGATTCTTCATTTCACCACTAAAAATAGTGAAGTCTCGATAGCGCAACTAAAAGTTCGCGGTAATCATGGTTGCAGCCTTCAACAAAGTGGCAGGTTGGCCATTCGGAGCGCATCAAGCTCGTATCAATCAGCGGATCGTTCAATCCGGCAATTCCTGTTGCTCGATCGAGGGTTGCTTTGTTAGCTCGCAGGATAGCCAGTTGTTCTAGTCCCCATCGAAGAGAGTCGATTGAGTAGGGCAAGTGTTCCGGTAATGGATCGCGGACTCCTGCTAAGCGGTAAAATAGATGGAGTGTCTTTTGGGGCTGCGTGCGTAAACGTTTTTGAAGCGACTCAACAGTTGTCCTTGGTGTGGGGCCGCCAGAGCGGTCTTCTTTGCAAAAGGAAATAAAGGGCGCCAGGCAGAAAATAGTCATCGCTTTCGGAATTTGCCCAATACTTGATAATAGAATCAAACTGCCCAGCGAGTAGCCGCCAATATGATCTGCGCCGCTTTCAATTACCTTTTGCAACGCATCTGGTGTTGGCGCTACCACCTTATGCGAGTCCTTGGGCAGAACGCTTTCAGCCGCAGCTTTAAATCGATCCGGGTCGATAGCCCAGCCGCTGATCCATATCCAGTTTCTAGTCATTAGCTGTTTTGCATTGCTCAAAGCAGTTATGGAGCATGGCGTAATCCTGATCAGTAAGGTTTGATTTCAGTGAGATTCTCAGCCGGGCCTGACCTTTGGGTACTGTTGGCGGACGGATAGCGCCGACGCGGACGCCATTTTGTAAAAAGATACTGCCAAATTTTAACGTAGTTTCCGAGTCGCCACACAATACAGGCACGATTGCTGACTCGGTTCCTGGAACATCCCAACTGTTTTTTAGTAGTGTTTGCCGAAACTTGCTTGCGCTTGCTTGGGCCAGAGTCCGCCATTCGGGGTGTTGCTGAATGAGTTCGATCGCAGCGCTTGCAGCCGCTGCAGATGCCGGAGGCAGGTAGGTTGAGTAGATGAATTCACCTGCTTCATTGATGCAATAATCACGTAGCCACTCCTCCCTAAACACCGTGAAAGCTCCCGACGAGGCCAGTGCTTTGCCCAGAGTTCCAATTAGAATGTCGACCTGTTCTAGGGCGTTAAACACTTCGGCCAGGCCGGATCCGGTTTGGCCGTACCAGCCGAGCGCATGTGCTTCGTCCAGAAACCAGTTGAAAGGATATTTGGATTTGAGCTGAGCAATTTTTTGTAAGTCGGGATAATCACCATCCATTGAATAGACACTTTCTGTAACCAAGTGAATCGTCCGGTCCGCGTGGTGCTTTTTTAACAAAGTTTCCAAGTGATCCAGGTCGTTATGACGAAAGCGAATAAGTCGAGCGCCCGTCTGCAGAATACCGCTAATCAAACTATTGTGAATGAGCCGGTCAGCCAGGATCAGATCACCACGGTCTATGAATAGCTTCAGCACTGCTTGATTTGCAGCGTATCCGCTGTTCCAGACAAGAGTAGGTCTTTTGCTATACCAGTTACTTAATCTCTGTTCCAGCTCAGCATGTGCCTCTGTGTAGCCACTGATCAAAGGAGATGCTGACGACGAGGTTCCCCACTTGGCTGTTGCAAGCTGAGCGGCTTCAATAAGCGCAGAGTGGTTTCTTAGGCCAAGTGTATCGTTATCTGAGAGATTAAGGCTTACTTCGGTAGGATGACGTGCGCTTAGTTTTCTGAAGGCGGCATTTTTTTTGCGCGCTTCGAGTTGCTCGATTCGCCGGTTCATTTGATAGCGCTTTTAATCTACTTTTGAGGAATCCAGTAGGCTCAAATCACAAAAGTCGATTACTTTGGCGGATGGTTTAACGCAGCCGAGTAACGGTAATCCGTAACTACCTAATGCAGCTAAGTTCGATGCATGAACGGCTGCATCTACCGGCGAGACTTCATTAAGCACAAATGCATGAGGACGATTGTTTAGATAGCTGTGCAGAAGGCGGCTCTGATTGATGCTGCCAAGTCGATTATCAACGACTGCAATCACTCTATCCGGTAAAATGGCATCAATTAGGTCCAGCCAGTCCTGACCTCCCGGATCAATCGGCACTGCAACCCCTCCAGCGCCTTCGATTAGGCGTATGTCCACTTTGGACAAATTTTCGAGTGCATTAATTATGGCAGCAAGCTTAGGCGCGCCTTTGGCAACATTTTCATCAGCAAGCGGAGCCAGCGGCTCGGGATAGTGTAGTAGTCTGTGAGCAGTCACTCGATCTGAATTGGCAAAGTTAAGCGCCCAGTCAGCATCGCCAGAATCGCCGCACTCGACTGCCTTTACAATTTGTACCAAGTGTCCCTGGCCTGCGAAGTGTCGCGCTAAAAGTCCCGTCGTGTAGGTTTTGCCGACTTCAGTGTCGTTGGCGGTGATGAAGTAAGTAAGCATTGAGTACTCTCTCTTATCCATTTGTGATAAATGGCGATTTGGTTTTAACAATACCAAACCTGGACCGTTCTGAGGTAGGAATCAGTCTCCTGGCCAGAATTCTTAAAATGCAGGTATTACAAAAAGCGAGTGGGAAAGTCTTTAGAGCTCAGCATTCGACGTTTGAGGTTCTTTCATTGGTTTGCGACCTTGTTTTTCACGGGCAACATTTGGGTCCAGCGGATGAAGGCCCAAGCGCTTTAGCATTTTTTCGTCCGCAGTCGCTTCCGGATTGGCTGTAGTTAGCAGTTTGTTGCCGATAAAGATGCTGTTAGCTCCGGCGAGAAAGCACAGCGCTTGCGTCTCTTCGCTCATCGAATTGCGTCCTGCAGAAAGGCGTACCGTACAACGCGGCATCAAAATGCGTGCTACTGCGATTAGACGCACAAATTCAATGGAGTCCACTGGTTTCTGGTCACACATGGGAGTTCCTTCAACGGCGACTAGGGCATTGATTGGAACGGACTCAGGCTGTGGTTCAAGGTTGGCCAATTCGACCAACAATTTTAGACGATCATCCTCTGATTCACCCATACCAATAATCCCTCCTGAGCAAACTTCGAGACCAGCTTTACGTACATTTTCCAGTGTTTCCAAGCGATCGTCATAGGTTCGGGTGGAGATTACTTCGCTGTAGTACTCGCGCGATGTATCTAGGTTGTGGTTGTAAACGGTCATGCCAGCTTCTTTAAGGCGTCGTGCATGATCCTCTGTGAGTAGCCCAAGAGTGCAGCAGACCTCCATGCCCATTCCATCCACCACACGCACAGACTCCAGCACGCTTTCAAACTGGCGTTCGTTGGAGACGCCTCGCCATGCTGCACCCATGCAAAAGCGCGAAGCTCCGGATGCTTTCGCCTTAATTGCGGCGATCCGAACCTCGGCCGGATCCATCAACGGCTCGCGGTCGACAAAAGTTGTGTAGCGAGAGGACTGAGCACAGTACTTGCAATCTTCCGGGCAGGCTCCGGTTTTGATCGATTGCAGCATCGAGAGCTGAATACCAGCAGGATCCTGAAATTCATGATGCAGTTGCTGAGCTCGAAAGATCAGCGTGGTTATTGGTAATTCGTAAATTTCACGAGCGGACTCAAGTGTAACAGACATAATTTGGTTTTAGATGGGGAAATTGTTAAAGCAACCCCGATTTTGGCTTTAGGTCCTGTTTAGTCCAAATTTAGGATTCCGTTTATGATGTCTTTGAATCAATATGCTTACTCGCTCTCCCTGACAACGGAATAGAAGACGGTATCGAAACGGAGACATATTTGCTCTTCGTATATCATCACTTATTTTGTGAAACTTAGCAGGATTCTGATGTATATTTAATACTGGACGTTCGAGTTCTGTAGGCGGCACGCTCGGTGTGAGTATAAAGAAGCAGGTAAAAATCATGCCATAGTCCTGAAAGGAGGAAATATGAGTAGAAGTTTGGAATGTTTCTTTTTGTCGTTATCTGATTTGCATCGTTTTATTCTTTAGATGTTGGTATCCATCCTTAATCAAAACTTATGCAGCAAATTATTCCCATCCGCTCTTCCGTCGAAAAACGTTATGCCAATGCGGCGAAGCAATCGGAGGCAGCGCTCTGCTGTCCGGTTGAATACGATCGTAAATATTTGGAAGCGATTCCTGAAGAAGTTATTGAGAAAGACTATGGCTGCGGTGATCCGTCAAAGTGGTTAAAGTCAGGGGAGACGGTGTTGGATCTGGGCTCTGGGACCGGTAAAATCTGTTTTATCGCTGCCCAGGTAGTGGGAGCCGAAGGCAGGGTGATCGGTGTTGACATGACCGACGACATGCTGGAGGTTGCGCGTCGGAATGCGCCTTTGGTCGCTGAGCGTATTGGCTATTCGAATGTAGAGTTTCGGAAAGGACGCATACAGGACTTGGCGCTTGATATGGATCTGCTGAATCAAGCTTTGCAAAAAAAACCAATTACGAATGCCGATGATTTCATGAATTTGGATTCTATTGCCGAAGAGCTGCGTGAACAGTATCCGCTGATTGAGAGCAATTCCATTGATGTCGTTGTATCAAATTGCGTACTAAATCTGGTCGAGCAAGAGCAGAAGCCAAAGCTATTTCAGGAAATTTTTCGTGTACTAAAGCGAGGTGGTCGTGCAGTAATCTCTGACATTGTTAGCGACGAACCTGTGCCTGAAGAAATGCAGAAAGACCGACATCTTTGGAGTGGATGTATTTCTGGAGCATTGACGGAAGAAGGTTTCCTTAAGGCATTTGAAGCGGCGGGATTTTATGGTGTCGAATTGGTCAAGTTTGAAACCAAACCATGGCAAACAGTTGGAGGGATTGAATTTCGTTCGGTGACTGTACAAGCTTTTAAAGGAAAGCAGGGGCCTTGCTTTGAATATAACCAGGCTGTTTTGTATCAAGGGCCGTTCAAGTCAGTCCAGGATGATGATGGACATCGCTTTGAGCGAGGCGTGCGTACTGCAGTTTGTGACAAAACGTTTAAGCTCTTACAAAGTGGACCTTATGCAGAATTTTTCGCAACAATTGAACCGCTGGCAGAAATTCAGCCTAAAGATGCAAAGCCATTCAAGTGTTCGGGTACAACTCGCCGGCATCCAAAGGAAACCAAGGGGCAGGATTACTCGGCTACGACTGAAGCCAGTAAATGCACCGATGGTGCTGCGTGTTGTTGATGTAGCACAGTAGAATGATTAACTCCTATTTCACGAGTAAAGTTTAAAAACTTTTTTTCTCTCTGTAGTTCATTTCAGCCTCGCGCTGTTCGAGTTGAGCTTCACGTTGCGTGATCTCGGTCAATTTCCGAACAAGAGCATTTTCACATTCCTCTACGTAAGCTTCGCGTTCATCCAGCATTTCTCGAGTTTCTTTGAAGAAATCGTCCTTCGGTTTGTCGTTCTCCTCGTCTTCTTCGAGTAGCGTAATGGACTCTTTTGCTTCGTCGTCCAGGAGCGCTCCAGTTTCTTCTTCCTCAACTTGAGTCGCTGATCCAATTTCTTGGATTTTTAATTCGAGCGCCTGTTCTTTTTTTGCCAGAAGATTCACCCGTTTGTTCAAATCTTTCTCACGAGCTGCGACTCGTTTCTCTCTTTGTTCCAAAAGTTCTTCGCGGTTAATAATATCTGCCTGAAGATCGAGGAGGTAAGACTCTACCTTTTTTCTCGAATCATCGTCTTTTGAAAGTGCTTCATCACTTTTACGGACTAGCGGCATTAGCGTTTCATGGCCAGGAGCTTTTGTTGCCAGGGCCATAGCAGCCTTAAGGCTGAGCTTTCTTTGAGTTTTTTTTTCTGGCGGAGGAAAGTGAGTCGAACTTTTTTCGTGCCAGCTTGTATTTTCAGGATTCATAATGATATTCTTTTAGATTTTGTAATTTATAATATTAGATTTATTAAACAGTTTGAGTGTTAAATATCAACCTCAAACTTGAGTAAGTCTCACCTCCGGCACATACTATTCGCAAAAGCAAAAAAGATATTCTAATGGTTGATAGAGAGTATATCGCCCTCTCTGACTCTATTAAATAAATCAATAATTTCAGAATTATACATTTCAATGCAGCCGCCGCTAAACGGTTGACCGATTCGGTTTTCGTGATTTGTGCCGTGTATGTAAATATACCGGTCGTAGGTGTCGCGGCCCGGTCCAGAATTGTAGCCTGGCTCCAATCCTCGCAGGCGAATGATACGCGTTGTGATTAGGTTTTTCTTCTGTTCCTCTAGGGTTAGCTTTGAAAAATGGGACTGTGCAACTCTTCCTTTAAAAACCATACCCTCAGGTTCGCCATCACCGATTTTATCCGCCAGTGCGTGTAGGCCCAGTGGTGTGCCAAATGAATTTTCCGTGCAAGACGGTTGGTTTTTGGAAGTGGATATTTGAAAAACACTTTGAAGTGCGCCATCCTGAATCAATGAAAGTTCTTGGCGTTTTATGAAAACCATTAGCAAACGGGACGTAGGTGTGATTGACAAGGTCCCGCACCTTTGCTTTACAAGCTCGCTTTCTCTCAAATAATCAAATGGCATATAATATCGGTATACTCGGAGCAACTGGAGCGGTTGGTCAAGAAATGATTCGCTTGTTGCATGAGCGAAAGTTCCCCGTTAAGGGACTTCGTTTGCTTGCATCGGCTCGCTCTGCTGGAAAAACTCAAACTTTCGGAGATAGGACCTGGACGATAGAGGAAGCCAAGCCCGAAAGCTTTGATGACTTGGATGTTGCTATTTTTAGCGCTGGTGGCGAACAGTCTCGCGAATTTGCTCACGAGGCTGTGTCGCGTGGCTGTATCGTTATTGATAATAGTTCAGCATTTCGGATGGAGCCTGATGTGCCACTCATTATTCCGGAGATCAATCCTGGGGTTGTCGATAAGCACAAGGGCATTATTGCAAATCCAAACTGTTCGACTGCGATTGCACTGATGGGGCTTTATCCACTTCACAAGGCCTTTGGGTTAAAATCATTTATTGCGTCAACGTATCAGGCGGTTTCTGGTAGTGGCGCCGGTGGCTTAGTGGAGCTTGAAACACAAGTACGCTCTTGGGTCAAAGAAGAGCCACTCAATAGGGAAGTTTATCCTCATCAAATAGCGTTTAATTTGCTGCCACATGTTGATAAATTTCTTGAAGATGGTTACACCAAGGAAGAAATGAAGCTGTTAAATGAAGGCCGTAAAATTTTAGGACTGGATGAATTACGTGTGACCTGTACCTGTGTACGCGTGCCAGTTTTTCGTGCGCATTCCATTTCAATCAGCGCGGAGTTCGAACGTTCTGTAACTGTTGAAGCAGCTCGCGAAGCGATTCAACGTTTTGAAGGCGCGGATCTGGTCGATGAACCGGAAGAAATGCGATATCCAATGCCAATTGATTACTCCGAAGTAGTCCCCTGTGGGGTAGGCCGCATTCGTAAAGACAGTGTCTTTGGAAACGGGTTGGCATTCTGGGTGACTGGAGATCAGCTATGGAAGGGCGCCGCACTCAACGCAATCCAGATTGCTGAGTTGCTTCATGAGCGTCGAATCCTTTGATAGGATAATCGCTGCTGGCTACGTCAATTGTTAGCTGTCCGGGTTGTGTTATTGGAAGGGCTTTGAGACACATTGCCTTGGATCCATCCTTACGGAGATACTGTAATCTTAGCTTGAAATAAATTAAAAACAAATAGATTCTAAACCACATTATGAGTAATAAGGCATTTCATTCAATCGTCGACTCAGTTGGAAATACACCGCTGATTAAGGTTAATCGTACAACTGCAGATGTGGACGCAGACATTTACTTGAAGTGTGAGTTTTTTAACCCACTTTCAAGTGTCAAAGATCGTATCGGTAAGGCAATGATTGAAGCCGCTGAACGCGATGGAAAAATTAATAAAGACACGGTTGTCATCGAGCCAACTTCCGGTAACACTGGAATAGCATTGGCTTTTGTTTGTGCAGCAAAAGGCTATAAGTTAATACTAACCATGCCTGAAACGATGTCAGTCGAGCGGCGTGTACTGCTGCGTATGTTAGGAGCAGAAATTGTGCTTACGCCGGGTGCTAAAGGTATGGGCGGAGCTATTGCAAAGGCTACAGAGTTGCTTGAAAAATATGGAGAAAACTCATTTATGCCTCAACAGTTTGAAAATCCGGCAAATCCAGAAATTCATCGTAAGACAACCGCTGAAGAGATTTGGTCAGCAACAGAAGGCAAAATTGATGCATTTGTGGCTGGTGTAGGCACTGGTGGCACAATTACAGGTGTTTCTGAAGTCATTAAATCACGATCCAAACTGCTCAGCGTGGCTGTAGAGCCTGAAGGTAGTCCGGTCATTTCCGGTGGCCAACCTGGCCCGCACAAGATTCAGGGTATTGGCGCTGGCTTTATCCCTAAGAATTGTAATGTCGATATTGTTGATGACATCATAAAGGTTTCCAATGAAGATGCTTTTGCCACTGCGCAAAGGTTGGCAGAAGAGGACGGTATTTTGGGAGGTATTTCCACTGGCGCAAATGTTTGGTCAGCTATGGAATTAGCGAAGCGTCCCGGTATGGCAGGTAAGACAATTGTAACGGTCGGTTGTAGCTTTGGTGAGCGCTATCTTAGCACACCACTGGCTGAAAAAGTGCGCGAAGAAGTCATCAACGCGACTGCCTAATTATTCTTGTAGACAATCGTTTTTCAGCAGGTAAAGCAGTGCAGTGCCTTCGGCCCTGCATGAGTCTGAAATAGGAAATATAGCAAAACTCACAATTATTCGTACAGGTGTAGCCGCCTCGCTCTGTCGAGGCGTTTTTGGTCAGAACAGAAATCGTACGGCGACTGAGTGCCATGGCTACACGTATAAGTTTTTAAGGAATGTACAGATAATTCTCTGTTTAGCTATAATAGGTTTCTCAATTTGTTTTCTAAATCCGAAAACGATTTTTGTGCACCTGTGAAACAATTATGTATTTATCAGCCCAGTGTTTGATCTCGTCACGCTCATCTTGATTCAGCGAACGAACTATCTTTGCAGGCGAACCCATAACCAGTGAGCCGGTAGGGACTATTGTATTTTTAGTCACCAGTGATCCGGCTCCAACGATGCACTGTTCACCAATCTCCGCGCCATCGAGTATAGTTGAATGCATTCCAATCAGGCTCTCGTTGCCGACTGTGCAAGCATGAATCATTGCCAGATGGCCAACAGTAACATAATCGCCGATTTGAACGCCATAGTCATCTGCAAGATGAATCACGCTGCCATCCTGAATATTCGAGCATTTGCCAATGTCGATACGGTTAATGTCGCCGCGCAAAACACAATTGTGCCAGATGCTGGACTGGGCCCCTATAGTAACAGCGCCAATTATTTCAGCTCCGGAAGCAATGTAGGCGGAATCATGGATTTTTGGATTTTGATTTAGATAGTATTCAAGTCGTTTTTCCGTAGCCATTAGAAAAACAAGGAACTCAACAACTGGATATTGACAACCAGTTGTCGTCGATACTTTTTAGTTAAGATGCTCAGGTGGTGAAACGGCAGACACGCCACGTTCAGGTCGTGGTGCCCTTACGGGCGTGAGGGTTCAAATCCCTCCCTGAGTACCATCCTTTCATCCTGTTTAGAAAAGGGGCAACGCTTGATTGCTCAGATGCAGAGACTAACTTCTAGCTTCCAATTCATTTTGATTTTTCTGTCCTATTAGGAACAGGCAGCACGATTCTCCCCCTATGTTGAATAAAGAAACTTGGATGCAGCTCGTCGATTTTGGATTACTGGTTTTTATCTGGACTATTCAGTTGGTGGCGTACCCAAGCTTCAGGTACTTTTCTGTCGAGTCTTTGTTGAAATGGCACAAAAATTACACGAGAGCAGTTTCGATTATCGTAATGCCTTTGATGATCTCTCAGGTTCTTCTACACGGATGGCTTGTATTTGAGGATGCTACTCTTCTTAATTGGCTGACTCTAATTCTGGTCATTAGTACTTGGTTGGTAACGTTTATTGTCTTTGTACCGCTGCACAGTAAGATTTCTATAAACCAGGAGCTTTCGCAAAGCCTTGAATATCTGATTTCGTACAACTGGATACGTACGATCTTATGGAGTTTGATATTTTTTGTGGGGTTGTTTACAGTTCAAAAATAAGTAACCCCCCATTGGGGTGGAGATTATGAAAGTTATCCAGATCTTACCTGAATTAAACGCGGGCGGTGTTGAGCGTGGAACCTTAGAAGTATCCAAATATCTCACTCAGTTGGGTTACTCGTCCGTTGTGATCTCCAACGGAGGTCGGCTGGTTGAACAACTGGAACAGGAAGGGGGACGGCATATCAAGCTGCCGGTACACAAAAAAAGTCTATTCTCACTTCGGCAGATTAAAGCACTTAAGCGATTTTTTATTAAAGAAAAACCAGACGTCATTCATCTGCGTTCCAGAGTGCCAGCTTGGCTGGCTTGGCTGGCTTGGAGAAAGCTGAATCCAAACGATCGACCCAGGTTGATAACAACCGTGCACGGATTTTATTCTGTAAATGTCTATTCTGCTATCATGACAAAGGGCGAGCGGGTGATCTGCGTGTCTGAAAGCGTAGAAGAATATGTTTTGAAGAATTATCCAAAAGTGGATGCGGATAAGTTGGCAGTTATTCATCGTGGCGTGGATATAGATGCATTTCCCTATGGCTATCAGCCACCAAGTGATTGGCTCTCAAAATGGCAAAACGACTATCCACAGTTGGAAGGAAAGTACGTAATTACGCTTCCGGGGCGAATCACACGCTGGAAAGGGCAATTAGACTTTGTCGCGATTATTTCAAAATTGAAGGAACGGGGCCTGCCTGTTCACGGTCTGATCGTTGGTGAGCCACATCCGCGTAAGCAGGCCTTTTACGATGAAGTAGTTTCTGCAATTCATGGAGCTGGACTTGAGAATAACATTACGCTAGTAGGACATCGGAGTGACCTTAGGGAGATTATGGCGGTTTCAGACGTTGTGGTTTCATGTTCAACAGACCCTGAAGCTTTTGGGCGTGTCACACTGGAGGCGCTTGCGATTGGCAAACCGGTTGCCGGGTATGATCACGGCGGCGTGCGTGAGCAGTTGAGCGCTTTGCTTCCGGAAGGAGGAGTATCTGTCAGAGATATTGAAGGAATGGCTGAACTGCTAGTGAAGTGGTCGAAGGAACCTGTATTTCCTGAGACAGAGAATCCTTTTACTCTTGATTGTATGTTGAGAGAAATAGTGAGTGTTTATTGTTGTAAATAAGTCAAAACATAGGCAGAAAAAAGCCACGTAGTTAGTTAGACTAGCATTCGGAAGAAATGAAAATACCTATAGCAATTATTACTTTAAATCCTGATTCAACTCGGGTTCGCGAACTTTCAAGTCAATTAACGGAACAGAATTTGACATACGAAATTTTTCTAGGTGTTGACGGAAGAAATGAATTTCCATCCTTGAAAGAAGGAGAAAGAATAGACCAGTCTCAATCGTTGAAGAAACAGCTGGTTGAATTAACAAAAAGCGAGGTAGGATGTTACTTATCACATTTCCGAGCTATCAAAAAATTCTACGAAGCCGGTCTAAAGCAGATATGCATTTTGGAAGACGATGTTCTGATTGAGCCTTATTTTGGAGAAGTGCTCCATTCGCTTGAGGCCTTATCCAAAAAAATCGAACATGTTCGTCTGATGGGTCTCAAACGCCATAAAAGGAAAAACGTTTGTCAGCTGGATAAACGCCACAAATTGATTCGACCACTAAAAGGCCTTTGTGGTACTCAGGGTTATGTCGTAAATAGATGTGGGATGAGGAAAATTTTACATCACGGTAACGTTATAGCTGAACCAATCGATAAGTTTTACGATCATTTTTGGGATATAAATTTAAGATCATATTGCGTTGAGCCTCATATAATTTGGGAGCGTCCGGTTGTTAAATCTTCAATTTCCAAAGTTTCCAAGGATGAAGCTGCAAAACCAATAGGTAAATTTTTAAGGAAACACCTAGTTAAGCTACAGAGAGGCTTTAAGCGTCGAGCACATCTTCTGAGGTACTGGAATGATTTTTTTCCGGCCAAAAAGTCGGCAATACCGATGGGTAAAACAGCGCGGATTCGCTAAATAGTTAGTTTCTATAGATCGCTGATAACGTCCTGGTAAGCAGATTCCAGCTTTGGTAAGACTGCATCCTGATAATACTTTTTGCGGTATAGTTCTAATGCTTTTTGAGCACATTCAAATGCCTGATCGGGATCGCGAACACAATTTTCCATAGCGCTTGAGAGCTCCCGAACTGAACCGATTTCAATGAGGCGAGCAGTGCTTTTGTCCAATACTTCACTGGGTCCCTTAGTGCGTGTCGAAATAATTGGCACTCCACGGGCCATTGCTTCTAGCATGACGATTCCAAAAGGTTCGTCTAAAGAAGGCAGTACGAAAAGGTCTGCCTGATCCAGAGCTGCCGTAACGTCATCAATCCAAACGCCTAGTCGAACATTATCCTGAATCTT
>CAZUYZ010000063.1:0-7889 GCA_964624365.1 uncultured Puniceicoccaceae bacterium | reverse complement strand
TATGATTATCTGTCGCAGCAGTATCATTCAAATTAACATTCAATTTCTCAAAATTGCCAAACCAGAAACCACGATTGAGCGCCTGACCACCTTCACCCAAAGTCACAGTATCGTATTTTATCGTATATTCATTTTCCTTGAGCGGCATCACGTAAGTGTCATCGACAGAAACATCGACATCGAAAGCTTCTCGAAGAGTGATCTTTAATGGCAGGAAGAAGCCACTGCTATCCTCGAAGGTCTGAATGTCGAAATAACCAATACGACCTTCGGCATCCAATTGAACCCGCGTACCGTCTTCAACCGGTGCAGTCACGTCCGTACGCAGCGTTTGGCCGCCATCAAGACTTTCAATCAATGCGATGACATTCGTATCGTTAAATTCAACAGCTGCCAGATCCGCACGATCTGCGGCAGTGACATAAGCTGCCCAGTTATCAGCTGTCAGGTAAATGCTGTTTTCCAATAGCTCAGAATGAGCAACGGCACCATTTACACGAGCAATGGCTACTGCACTCAATACAACATTACCGTTGCCATCGACTGAATAATAACTGTCCGTATAGTACGAAGTGTTAAACTGTCCCAGACGCTGTGCATATTTCTTTAACATTTCCACCTTGTTGGCGGCCAGGCTTTCTGTGTCCGGATCACCTTCGCCAACAGTGAAATTATCAACACCCAGTCCATCGGTTACGATTTTGACCAGAGTTGGATCGGCATTGCCATCGGTCGTCAATGCTTCAGGCGTCTCGTTAACACCATCACCGTCGGCATCGTATTCCACGACCAGACGACCGTCAAAACCATAGGTATAGAAGGAGGAGACACGTTGATCTGATGGCAGATCGTTACCCTGAATCCAGAGATTTCCATAATCGACATCAGTCTGCGACCATAGATCATCCCGATAGTAGCGAGTGCTATTCACCACTGAAAGATCCGGAGCATTCTGTTGATAAACGCGCAGAGAGGACTGACCAATGCGGACCAGATTTGCTGTATTGCTATCTGTATTAACCACACTCAGGGTCAGATAGGAATTAAGACTGCTCAATGCGGTATCCAGCGCATCAAATGTAGTTCCATTATTCTCTTTCAGGAAGTCTAACTCTTCACTCGCAATCAAAGCATTGAGCGCTGTTAGTGAGAACTCAGCAGCATCCGGAACCACCACACCTTCAGCCAACTCGTTGATCAACTCTAGTCCGCGATTGACAAAGTTCGTAATTTCATTGAACCAAGCAATGCGCTCAGAGCCCTTGGTCGAACTTTCGCTATCGACGTCATACCAAGTGCCTTCCGTTGTTGAGATAGCATCCTTAGCAGTCGCAATTGCATTCAGTTCCGTGAGCAGGGAACGGTCAAAAGTTTTGTCTGCATCCGGAACAACGCGATCAATCGAAATCTCGACTGTAGTACTTTCGATTCCAGAAGTCTCACGCAAACGATCAAGAATACCAATATCCAGTTCCTTGTTGCTACGAAGCAGCCCATCCTGCACATCTGAATGCGAGATCGCAACACCGTCGATGGTCACGTAAGTGTTTGCTGCTGACACCAACGCTTCATCCTCTGCAGTGCCCGTACCGTCATTGATACGCGCCTGTGCCGCCAGCACTTCCTCAGCACGCACCAGATCTTCGGAGAAATAGAAACCACCCTGCTTCAGTTGTTGTGCCAAATTGACGAGGTCCTGATCTGCCTGCTCATCAGTGGACGTTTCGTTATCCAATCGAGTTTGTGCATCGATAACACTCTGCCAGTAAGTTGGATCATTAGCGAAGTTGAAATCACCGAGGCTCAAAGTCCGGACAACTGCATCCGCCTCTAAAGTGGTGTCTAACTGGCTACTACGAGCATTGATCTCAATCGTATCTTGCCCGTTAGCGCCTGCAATACGTACAACCCCAGCAATGCGTGACAGATCATAATTCTCGGGCAAGGTACGCGTTTCGGTACGCTTTGGCAAAGTACCAAAGCGGTAGGTCGCCAAACCATCCACTTCGTTAGTGGTCCAGTTCTCGGTGATATTATAGTCTATGTCGTTGGTAGCTTTAATAACGTAGAAGAGCGACAGCGCATCCGCCAACAAGTCACTACCACTCTGATTGTTAACGATTGGCTTGGTAATAGGCCAACTGTCCCCAACACCTTCGACATGAGGCATGTTTCCTACACCTGGTTGTTGTACTTGCGTCGTATAAACAGCTGCGCCTTCGATAGTATTTGCGCCATGTGCGTGACCGTGCACAACATCGCCCGCCACTGCATACTGAACAGCAACCTTCAGGAACTCGTCGTAGAACAGATCATCTACTGAAAGCAGTCCGAAGCCACCACTACGGCTTTTATTGAGCCAGATGTTTGGACCTGCCATTAGGGCCAGTACACCATCAATCGGAAGTTGACCAGGCAGCTTGGGCGTTGTTCCAGCCACCAGAGCGCCGTACAAATTCTGATTTCCGGAGGTTCCCGAGTTCAAAATGTCCAGCGGTGACGCATCATCCATGACGTCCAGGATTTCCAAAACATTATTGCGGTACGTTGTGAATTTTGCTGAATTGTACTTAATGTCGGATGAAGAAGTGCCCCGCACAGCGAGTGCATAGTGGTAGAAAACAGTCGCAAGATTCGCTTCCAGCAAGTTCCAGTGTTCGTCGCCAATCTTGACTTTGGATGAATCGCCATCAAACCATTCACTGTAAAAATCCCTAAAGGCTTTTTCTCTTTCAGTTGAGCTAAGTTCACGACGCACCAGACTAATATTGTCTGTCGTGATACTGGTACTGGCGCTGTTCAAAACTTCTTGCAATACTTTTTGCGATACAGTGTAAGCAGCGGAAGCGGCAGGATATTTCACCGTAAACGCTTGTGCTTCACCGCCGAGATAAATCGTATCATTGCCGGAGCCAAGATTGAGAAGCAGGCTCAAATCTTCGTCCAGACCATACAGCCAGACTGTGTCATCCCCCGCGCCAGTGACCAGTGCCAGACGCTCAATGCCATCGACGTTGTCAAGCTTGATGCCAGCGCCATACAAGTATTGGCGACCGTCATTATCCGTATAAATATAGAACGCATCCGCAGTTGCTGTGCCAGCGATCACAATCGTATCGAAACCGGAACCACCGAAGATCTCGACACGGTTATTTTCGATATAATCCAGTAGAACGTCTTTGTCCTTTTCGTCGATATTGCCTTGATCATCACCTGCGCCGGTCGTCACATTACCGCCTTCAAGCTCGCTATCTGTGCCATCCTCGGAGACTACTCGGTGAGCCTTTAGGAAGAAGGTATCGTCACCGGACTCACCAAAGAGCTGCAATACACCAATATTGCGGTTAACCTCAAAGTAATCATCTCCACTACCACCGAAGAAATCGCCGTTAAAGCGTACACCTGCAGTGATGCCGTCGATATCACCATCGCCATCGGCATCTGAATTATCGATCACTTGCACCTGTTCACCGTCAACGGTTACTGTGACTGTCTTCAGCACACGTCCGATCAGGAAGTTGTCATTACCCTGATCTCCGGACACCTTGATGGCAGCGGCAGTATCGTCGACAATAAAGGTGTCATTTCCGGTACGGCCATTCAACGTTACTCGCTCAGCAGTATAATTGTAGTAAACCCGCTGGAAATTACCGGTATCTCCTGAAGGCAAGTCGCCCGATGCCCGTGTCTGTGCAGCGGCATCCGCTATATCGGCTGGTTTTGTGAAGTCCGAAGCAACACCTCCACTTAAAATTAAGGAATAATAATTATCCTGCCGATCCAGTAATGCGGAATCAGTGCTGAAAGTTACTATCCACGGATCCTGCTCCGTTCCTATACCTTTCAGATCGACTGCGCTATCAATCTGTTGTAAGGCAAGCAGCAACTGCTCAGTATAGCTTGACGACAATGTATCATCGTAAGTAAAGGCCTGACTTAGCGTGTTGTACTCCAGAGTAAAGGTTTCACCATTAACCGGTGTACCACTAATACGATTGAATATCTGAGTCTTGTTAATCGGATTGTTAAACATGCTGTCGATATCCGGTGCGCCTGCCAGTAAAGAGTCCGCAGCGCTCTCTTCCAAACGTTGTACAAAGGCTGTTTTGATCGGGGTCACCATTGCTCCGGAAACTGCGGTCAGTTCCTGCGTGCGGTCTTGTACATCCACCAGACTAATCCGCCATGGGCTGGCAACCGTACCTTCACCACTGACCGTTACATCATTGACGCCATCCAAGGCTTCCACTTGAGACTCGATAAGGTCGCGTTTATTCTGAGCGCTCGCAAGGCCATCCAGATCGATGGTAATAGTGACTCCACTATATAGAAGACTGTTTTCTCCAGCTGGCAGATCCAATTCATAATCAGTTGTCGATGTTTCAACCGAAAGATGTATGGTGTCGTCACCGGAAATGCCTTGCTCATCGTCGCGATCGCTGCCCTGCAGAATGACAGTATCGGTATCCGTCGACAACTGTCCGCTGTCAACAATACGAATATTCGACGCTCCGGAAACAGTACCACTCAGCGTGATGGTATAAGTGTCACCACCTTCGGTACCATCCAGAACCGCATTTCCTCGAGTAAAGTTACTGGTGCTGAAAGCATCGTTAAAGGCGCCTCCATAAAGGAAGAAGTTTTCAAATAGATTGATACCACTGGTTTCATCTTCCACATCGGTCACCATGGTTCGATTGGTGGTGATCGACCCGTCTTCATTGGAAACCGTAGTCAATTGCTCGTAAGTGATCTTAAGGCTGTCGTTACTCAAAACAAAAGTGCTGTCCGAAGTGCCAAAAGATTCAATCAGCGTATCAACGGCAGCGCTATCGATGTCTCCCACAAAGACGTCTTCGCCTTCACCACCGGTTACACGGTTGGATCCTTCACCCATTTCGATACGGTCGACGAACAAACTACCGACAATCAGATCATCACCAGCGCCACCAACCAGATTCAGTTCGTTGACGACGCGACTTAGTACGACATCTTTACCTGAGATGATGTCCGGCCGATTCGGCACAACGCCAGCAAGAAGTTTGTCGTTACCATCACCGGCATCGATCGTGACGATGTCGTGGATGTTACTTTCCGTGTCAAATGTAAGGCTGCGCAATACAATGACAACACTGTCACCTTCTACGGATCCTTCTTTAGTATGAGTAACCTGTAATACATCGAATTGAATTTCCTCTGCATCCGGGTCATCACGATTCAGGATTTGATTGCCGACAATAAACTGGTCTGCAACACCCGAGCCGTTGATAGTAATCGTATCAACACGATTATCGACGATATAGCGAGGATCCAGGAACCAGTCCTGCTCACCCGTCTTGACGGTTTCTCCGTCATCGTTGATTTCCCAGACATCTTTCAAAATCTGTCTCGGTACTTCACGCTCAATGATCTGAAAGGCGATCAGTTCGAATATCTCAGAATCTGTAATAGTAGCAAATTCATAGACAGCAACAATCCCATCCACCATTTCGATTTGTCTGACATCGTCTACTAAGCGTTCAATAGTCTTGTAAAGGCCTGTATTATTGAACGATGGCGCAGCGCTAATATCCGAGGCTACTGTCTTAAACAGAGGCTCAAGTATAAATAGGCTGTAGTCGGACTCGCCCAATGCCAAACTGATATACAGTTCTGTAAAGTCATCGGTAGCCAAATCTTCATCCACAAATGTTGTCACATTGACTTCCAAACCGCTTGCATTGGTAAAGGCAGTTCCGTCTTGAAGTTCAGCCAGAGTGACTGCAACTGGGTCAGCGTTACCGTAACTGAGCATGAACTGATCGAACCGGGCAGGTACACTGATTGCTTGCGAAAGGTTCGATTTGGTTGGTTTCGACAATGTTTCGGAAGCAACAAGATTATCACCCGGCAAGGTCCAGCTAAGGCTTAATTCAGGTGCAGTAATGTCGAGGCTTGCCAGCCAATTATCACCTGCGTCCTGTACATCAATTGAAGTTCCAGCAGGCAGCGCCTCAGTCAACGCAGCAATGATTGAATCAGCGTCCAGCACTCCTGCCGGGAAGGAGTGGGTCAACCCATCGGTCACGTTCGTCAATTCAAATGGCTCCAAGGTTCCGAGTTTTGGTAGGAGTACTTTGTTGGCATCCACTGGTATTGCGACTGCAATAACACCATCAACAAGACTCCAGCTCGCACCAAATGTAGCTGCATTCAGTTCATTGATCAGCGCTATATAATCCTGAGCTTCACTACCGACGATAGAAAGCGTCTGCTCGACCTGACCGTTCAACTGAATCGTTGCCGTGTAAATTGTGCCGTCGTTAGCCAAACCTGTTGCATCAAGCTCTGTAACAGCTGTGCCTAAATCGATGATTTGTAATGTCGTCGAAGTGCTCTCGATACTGAAATCGCTGGACAGAGCACTAAACAGGTTCACATCGGTAAGAACAACACTGGGCTCTAGTTCCTCAGCTGTAATCGTGTAAGCCTGCCATGGCACCACAATTGCCAGAGGCAAACTTAATACACTGGAAGCTTCGACAATCAGATCGGCTGTAGACGACGCAAATGTGATTAGCCACTGGTTACCTTCGATTTCAAGAGAAACTTCGGTAACATCGGAGCGTGCCGCCTGTATTGCATCAAGCGCGGCTTGTATCGAAGCTTCTGTCGATGTACTGCTGTCGATGTCAATGCGATCGTTTCCGGCATTTACCGGATACAATTTGATCACGCTATTGACGCTCTGATCCAAGCGAACCGTTTGAAGGACACCTGACACAACAGCATTCACTTCGCCATTGTAAATGTCTTGTTCATCCACGGTGACAGGAACCGGCGCTTCAACTGAGTCGGTCAATTGCAAAGGCGTATCCAAACCACTTTCAATGGCAATCAGCCATTTGCCATTGTCAAAAGTAACCGTTGTAGTCTGTCCAGTCAGACCCTGAACTGCTTCGGTAATATTTGCCTGATCGTCTGCATCTTCACCCGAAAGATCTACGGTACGGAACTGACCACCATAGAACAAGTGGGCGCTTGTATTGGCTGGCGCATCAAACTCGTACGTGATGATACTTGCAGGATTCACTTTTTCCTGAAGAGACCATACCGGCCCGGCGCTTGTATGCGCACTAATCAGTAAAATATTATCGATACCTTCGAAGTCATTTAACAACTCTCTCAAAGCCACGGTTGCTTCGGCATAGTCAGCAATCTCACCTTCGTTAGTCACTTCGGCTTGCGCCGCAGCGATCAAGGCACCCAGGTCGGAAAGCGAAACACTGTCTCCATTGTAGGTCAGACTGGCTCCGGCCATCCAGCTCTCCCAGGTCAATGTACCACTCAGTAAGAATGTTTCCGTTTCGATCACCGGTTGCCCCGTTTCAGCATCGACCCGATAATCGACTGTACCAGAAGTAAATGCTCCCATTCGGTAGAACGACTGAAGTACAGTTGTATCATTATCGAGTGTAAGGACACCTTCATAAGCTTGGATCGCATAGTTATATGCGAACGTATCCGCGCCACCTGAAACCGTGAAAGTCCAGTTTCCAGGCTCACCGGTAACGGTCGCTGTTATTGATCTGTCGGCCAGCTTCGTATTTGCGGCAAAGGCTTCCTGTACCTCTTCGGCTGTCATCCAGGAGTAGATTTCAACAGCGTTGTAGAAATTGGATGTAGGATCGTTGATCAACCCGAAGTTTACAGTATCACCCTCATTGTAGCCATAATATAAGGTGACTCTGTCAAGACCAAGGCCAGACTCCAACTGGATGCTCTGTGTATCATCACCGTTCTGGGTGGCCTCGATATGGAACTGATCCAGTAGCGGGCTACCATCCGGATTATAGAGATACTCTCCGGAGGATAATCCAACACGATAGAAGTAATCCGCCTGGCGTGCA
>CAZUYZ010000062.1:0-2855 GCA_964624365.1 uncultured Puniceicoccaceae bacterium | reverse complement strand
GCATTGATCAAATTATTTACCTTTGTCGTTGCCTTGTCGATTGCATTGTTAATCGGCGCCACAATGCGCTGCACGGCAGCTTCCATCGTTTCATCGAAGAAGAGTTTCAGCTTCTTGTCAGCTGCGCCCAGAAACTCTTTTTTGAGCAATTCACCGATCGGACTATCTGCTAAAATGCCAGGCAATCCAAGATTGAGCAAGTCGATGATTGGGTTGATCAGCGCGTCTTTCTGCTGACCAATCGTGTCGTCCAGTACATCGCGGATCATGCCCTCGATAGTTGCCTTCAGTGCTGTTGCATTAGCACCTACTTCTGCTTGCAGCTCATCTACTATCGCATCAATCAGACTTTGGCTGAGCGTCGTCATTTCATCATAGACCACATCCAGAGCCGCATTGACTGCATCGGCTATCAATTCCTGAACGCTATCCAGCTTGCCATCAAACTCATCCAGAATACCATTAACCAGACCAACACCTCCAGAAACAACGCTACCCAATTGAGCTGAAATTCCAGTATCGACAGAGACGGTATAAATACGTCCTTTTTCGAAATTGAAGCTGCCTTCAATATGAACGAATTCCGATATCTTGATTTTGGCAAAGTCAACCGCAGCACGAATATACGTATCAGTAAAGTCGAGTAACACCTCAGAGGATCCCGTATTAACAGCAAGGCCGCCACCTTCAAGTTGACTAAAGTCAATCACCGTCTCGGAGACACTTCCGGAAACGACATTTAATTCAAGCACACCTCCGGTAGCCTGAAAATCGAGAATATCATCCATGCCAACCAAGGCGATTTCATCCAAACTTGCTTTGGCAGCGTAGTATCGCGATTCATCTGCTTTTGAAACCGGCGTGAACAGAGCGAAAGCAACATCAATGTTTGTTGCTGTTAGGCCGACAGCGCTTTCATTAATATCATCATTAATATCGATCACACCATCACCATTGGTATCGGTGCGGTACGGTCCATTATCGCCGAAGAACAGAGAAACATCTTCCGCGCCAATTAGCAATGTGTTCACTGCTTTCACTGTCTGAGCATCGTTGTTTAAAGTCACGTTCATGGATCCACCCTTTTCGAAGGCGAATGAACCGCTGATATGCACGTACTCATCAACCACCAGTGTTGCTTTGCCCACTGAGGCTTTGATCATATAATCGCTGGCATCCATTACCTGGCTGCTATCTCCGGTATTTAAAGAGAATCCACCTCCATCCAGCTGAGTAAAGTCAACAACCAGTGGGCTGCCATCTGATTTGGTTGCGCTACCACTATTGTAATCCACCTGAATGTCCCTGCCGGAAATCTCAAAGAAATTCCCCATTCCAACAAATGAAACCAGATCTGCATTCAGCTTGAGCGTCGTGAACTTTTGCTGAACCGGATGATTCTCGGTTTTCATCAGCATCAGGCCGAAACTGATATTCTCCAACACGAGACCCACGGCACTATCGTCACGATCGTCGGCATTGTCGATAACACCATCGCCATTACTATCGATGAAGTAAGGGCCATCGCCGATGAACACATTGACCTCGCTGGCGCTGATTGCGTTGGCACTCAGTTGACGCGTTGTTCCATCATTAAGCGTCGCTTCAAAGCCATTTACCTGAGTAAATGCGAAGTTTCCAGAAATGTAAATAAAGTCAGATATCTTGAGTAGTGCATCTGCTATAGAGACGCGGATCAGCTTTGCATTGTAATCAAAGTCAATTGCTTGCCCGCCACCAACATCGACCGAGTACTTGCCACCGTCCAGTGCAGCGAAATTGATGGCAACTTTCTTGCTCGCGTCCACACCGTCTTTACCACCGTTGACTTCGACCTGATAGCTATCTGCGGTCAGTGTAAACGCGCCATCATCACTTGAATCAGTCAAACCAACCAATTCAATGTTCGTTGCCGACGCGCTCAAGGCGTAATAGCTGCTCTTATCTGCCGAATCAACCGGCTTGAACATTGCCAGCGCAAAATTAATGTTTTCGAGCAATAGTCCGATGGCATCGTCACTAGGAGTATCACTATCGTCGATCTTACCGTCACCATTGCTATCGACAAAATAAGGACCAGCGCCGACAAATACATTCAGATTCGAAGCGCCCAAAGTCACTACATTCACTGCTTTCGTCGTTCCATCTGTCAGGGTAACATCCAAGTTGCTGCTCTGGCTAAAGGCCAAGTATCCCTTAACATAGACAAAATCGGAAATAATTAGAGTCATCTCGCCGGAAGCGCTGATCAGCTTGTCCGTGAAATCAAGCGCGATACTGCCGGAAGGTCCGGTGGTTACTTCCATCATTCCATCACTATCGCCATCGCCATCCAAGTCGCCGGCAGTAAAGTCAATTACTCGGCCGGCAATGTCCGCATCAGTTCCGCCATTGACTTCAACCTGGATGTCTTCAACCGACAATGTAAACTCATCAATGCCGACAAAGCTTGCCGAGCCAGCAGTTGCCTTCAGACCATAGTAGCTGCTATTGTCTGCGTTGTTCGTTGGCTTGAACAAGGCTAGCGCTACATCAACATCCTCCAGCGCCAGACCCAGAGCGTTGCCACTGTCAGCGGGTCCGTCAATCCCGACAAATATGTCCACACCTTCAGCGCCAATCGTCATCGTGCTGACTTCCTTAGTCGTTCCATCGCTCAGTGTCGCTGTCGCTGTCGCTCCCTTGCGGAAAGCAAAGCCACCACTTAAGTAAACGAAGGAATCCACTGCAATAGTCACATTGCCGCTGGCCTCCAATAGCTCGCCCTTCATATCGAGTTTAATCAAATCGCCTGCATCAAATCCGGTGAGGACATCGATATTCTGGGCCGCAAAATCAACTGTACTCTTATCGGT
>CAZUYZ010000061.1:0-21612 GCA_964624365.1 uncultured Puniceicoccaceae bacterium | reverse complement strand
AATCAATACTTCGGCTAAAACATCAACTTTCTTGAGTTCTGAAGAATCGTTTAGCATCATTACATCCGTCGAGTACTTACCCAGTGAATCAGCTATACCATTAGCAATTATCTGACAATAAACATCATCAGATGATGTAACCAAGCCTATCGAAAGGTTCTTTTTCAATGGCGTGCTTCTATAAGCAGTGTAATCATCTATATTTCTTACACTTAACTGATGTTTACATCCAGATAAGATATTTCCGGTCAGACACTATTTAGTCACGACTTATCAGTCCGATCAAAAATTCACGATTTCCATCAGTACCTTTGATTGGTGAATCCATTGTTCCGATTAAAGATGCGCCTTTGAGCCGAGAGAGCGAAAACTCATGAATATGCCTTAAAACACGTTCTTGTATTGCTATATCACGAATAATTCCCCGTCCGGCATCAACTTCGTGCTTTTCAGCTTCAAATTGCGGTTTGACTAGTGCAATGAGACGGCCACCGGGGGCAATGAACTGCCAGACGGGCAGAAGAATTTTGGTTAACGAAATAAAGGAGACGTCAATTACAATTAATGGATAATTGGCGAATGGAAGATCGCCTGCTTTTAAGTTCCGGGCGTTGGTTTTTTCGATATTAATGACGCGTTTATCGCAAAGTAGCTTGTTGTGCAGCTGCGCACGACCAACATCGATGCAGGTTGCGCTGATGCTGCCACGTTGCAAACAGCAATCGGTAAAGCCTCCTGTTGAAGCGCCAATGTCCAGATGGCGTAAACCAGAAATACTGATGTTGAATTGATCCAGAAAGCCTTCGAGCTTTTCGCCTCCACGGCTAACAAAACGAGGATGCGCTTCAACTTTTATCAGCGAATACAGTGGATAAGTATGACCGGGTTTTTGGAGACGTTCAGTGCCTAGCCGGACTTTTCCGGCTAGGATTAGCGCTTTAGCTTGGGAGCGAGTGCTGGCAAGCCCCTTGGCGACAAGAAGTTCGTCGAGGCGTAATTTCTTCGAAGTTGAGCGATCACTCATAAAAAATTGCATGAAGACTTTGCGATCATGTGCAGGTTCTAAGAAGATCACTCAATAGGCTTTGGCTGATTTGCAATCGGCAACTCTATTGAACTCGAACGTATGTGCAGGTCTCTCTGTGGAAATGGAATTTCTATATTATTCTCTTTCAGTGCGTCCCATAAGTTCAGCAAAACAGCGCTTTTAACATTACTTACACCATTTATGGGATCCGAAATCCAGAAACGCAGTTCAAAATTTACAGAATTATCTCCGAATTCAGTAAGATTACATATTGGGGCGGGGTCATCAATCACCCGTTCAATTTTTTTTGCAGCCTCAATTGCCAAGGGTATACATGCGTGAGGATCGGCGTCGTAGGAAATGCCAAAAGGCACCTTCATGCGTACCTTACTGTCTGTATATGTCCAGTTGATAACATGCTGAGTGATTAGATCTTCGTTGGGAATCAGATGTTCCGTGCCATCACGAGTGATAATCGAAACGTAGCGGGCTCGCAGATTATTGATCCAACCATAGGTGCCGTCGATTTCAATTACATCTCCCGGCTCAATGGAATTGTCAATTAACAGTAGGATACCGCTGATAAAGTTGGATATTACTTTCTGTAAACCGAAACCAACCCCCAGGCCGAGTGCGCCGCTGAGTACTGTAATAGCAGACAGATCAAGGCCTACAGAACTCATCGCTACAATAGCAGCAATGGTAATTAATGTGATGCGCATCATCTTAACAGTCAGAACTTTTAGCGATGCGCTCACACGGGGGATACGCTTAATCTGCACTTCGATGACGCCCGCAATCGCCATTACAATCCAAAGGGTCAGCGCAAAGGCAAATATACCTGAGAGAATGCTCCAGGCGGTAATTTCATTCGACCCAATCGTAAAACTTAGACCACGCAAGACATCGATACTTGTATCAATTCTAGCCAAGCTCAGAGCAGCGGTCAAAAAGTAAGCGATTAGGGCTATAGATCTGGACCAGAAAAGATTTGATATCAGGCTGGTTAGAAAACCGATGCCAATCCAGACAGCGCAAAGAATTGTAAAGAAACGAAAAACGGATGCCTCAGCCTGCAAATAAGTTAGAATGCCAAAGGTGGACGCAATGATAGCCCAGAAAGCGAGGAAAGATAAGTTTCGTTGGATCCAGAGAATAGGATTACTTTCCAGCTTGGTTTCCGGAATTTCTTTTATTTTCAAAAGCTTTGAAGTAATCAATAAGACTGCAAATACTCCAATGTACTGCCAGGCATTTGATAATTCAAAAAGACTCTCTGAATATAGTAATTCTCTCCAACGATCGATAATGAACATATTCGCGAAATAAGTGTATTCGCTTTGCAACTGCAATCTTTTTACAGGCCGAACACTTGGCATCTTATGCAGAAGAGTATACTAAAGCTGTTTGTAATGAACCCACACTCTATCATCTATTTGGACTCATCTCTGAATCAAACTGCTGAAAAATGGGCCGACAAGCTATCTCTGAAGTGTTTTCGCGGTGATACCTTTTCGATAGATTCTAAAGCACTTCAGGAATTTATCCGCAAGCAGTGTCTGAACGAGAAAGATGGACTTGTGTTCACTTTGGATGAATACGGCCTAGCCTTGCAAGCACTGGGTTCATCGGGAAAACAAATTAAAATTCGGGCTGATTTTAACGATGCAGCAACAACCTATCGGCGCAAAAAAGGAGGTGGGAAAGAACAAATGATCGCCAAGGCCATTGGTTTAAGAAATGGCGTTTCTTTGAATGTTTTGGACGCCACCGCCGGACTTGGAAGGGATGCATTTGTACTCGCGAGTCTTGGCTGTCGGGTCACTTTGCTAGAGCGGTCACCATTTGTACACGCTCTTCTGGAAGATGGCCTGGAGCGAGCAAGGCGTTTCGCTGGCACAGAAGACCCGGAGTTGCTGAAAATTTTGGCTCGTATGCAATTGGTCGGTAGCGATGCCCTGAAATACATGGAGTCAATTCAACTGAAAAATCGCCCCGATGTTGTTTATCTGGATCCCATGTTTCCACCACGGACGAAGTCTGCCTTGGTAAAAAAAGAGATGCAGGTGCTTCACCAATTACTCGGTGCTGAACAAGTCTCAGAGGGGCTTTTGGAAACCGCGCTAAAAATTACTCGTCATCGCGTCGTCGTCAAACGTCCAAGAGTTGCACCAGCTCTATCCGGTGCTGCACCGAGTCACATCATGGAGGGCAAACGCAATCGTTTTGATGTATATGCGTTAAGGAGGATCCGTTAAATCCGCTACGCACGCTATTCACAGCTTTGTCCAGTAGTGTAGGATTAAATGTAACAAGCACGGCTATTTGGCGAAATTTTTTTCAGATATGGCCTAGGATCACTTCAGGCACGCACTCGGAGTGTTGAAGCCCTGTCAAACAGTGTTATCAAACTTATGTATGCTAAGTTTGATTTGCCATACTTATTTTATGATGATGAATTTAAAAAATTGATAACGCCCTGCCACCTTTAGCTCACGAATCTAAAAGGCGTGCTGATAATGTGCGAGTGTCTTACAAATTATCAGGAATCTTTAAACTCCACTCGATCAATACTGCTCGCAAGACCAGTTGTTGGATCAATGTCCACAATGCTTCCACAAATACGAACATCCTCCTGAGCTACCCCAAAGCGCCGCTTCCTGCCATCGATGAAACTTGCGATTACAGGATCTACTTCACGGCCGAGAACTGAGGCATGGGAACCACACATTCCAACATCTGTCATGTAAGCTGTTCCTTTGGGTAAAACTCGGAAATCAGCAGTTGGCACGTGAGTATGCGTCCCTAAAACAGCGGCAGCACGACCATCAAAGTACCAACCAAGGGCAATTTTCTCAGAGGTAGCTTCCATATGAGCTTCGATAAAAACAGCATCGCAATCGCCCTTAATTGACTCAAATAGGCGGTCTGCTGTTTTAAACGGACAATCCGCCTTTAGCGTTAGATAGTTTCGCCCAAGAACTGTAAACAGACCTAGCCGAAAATCTCCATGCTCAACGATAAGATATGTGCGCCCCGGATTTTGCTCGGGAAGATTTGCCGGACGGCAAATAGTTTTAATTTCATCAATTTCATTTTCGAAGTTTCTCTGATCCCACACATGATCTCCAAGTGTAATCGCATCTACACCACTTTCTATTAGCTCTTCAACAATTTTTCGAGTTATCCCGGCGCCACCAGCAGAATTTTCTCCGTTGGCTATTACTAAATCAGCTTTTAGTTCCGTACTCAGGGAAGCCAGACGCTCCATCACATAAGTACGCCCCGGCCTACCGACAATATCTCCTAGAAATAAAACTTTTGGCATATAAATAATTGCTGTAAGGTTGAAGAGGAATAGAAGTAATGTTGCAATTTTAAACGGTACATTTGCGGAAAGATGCTTCTGTGCTTGATTCGATGCTTATTTATTCTAAATGTTGCCTTTCTTTAATCTGGCAATAAGATCTACATTCTAGAAACAATCCGTAAATTAATCCATCTAATGAAGACCGATACAATAACTGATCCCTCCAAGCAGGATACAAGTCAACCGGCTATGAAAGGCGCTGATGTCTTGGTCGCTGCTCTTGAACGTGAAGGTGTCGACGTTGTATTTGCATATCCGGGAGGCGCATCTATGGAACTGCATCAAGCGCTGACCAAAAGTAAAAAGATTCGCACGATTCTACCTCGTATGGAACAAGGCGGTGGATTTATGGCACATGGCTATGCTCGTGCGACCGGTAAAGCCTCTGTTTGTATGGCAACAAGTGGCCCTGGCGCAACCAATTTGGTTACTTGTATTGCAGATGCTTATATGGACAGCATCCCTCTGGTTTCGATTACTGGCCAGGTTTATCAGCAATTTATTGGCAAAGCTGCCTTTCAGGAAACGGATTTCTTTGGCATGACGCTGCCTATCGTGAAACATAGCTATCTCGTACTAGACAAAGAGGAGCTACCACGGATCGTCCGGGAAGCATTTCATATTGCGACAACCGGTCGTCCCGGTCCAGTCGTGATCGACATTCCCAAGGACGTCCAGCAAGCTATGTTTGCGCCTGATTTCCCTGAAACAATTAGCTTGCCGGGCTATAAAACACCTGCAACCAAACCTGAGGCAAGCGACGTGGACCTCAGTAAAGTCCTGGATCTCATCAGCAAATCCAAGCGACCTGTTCTGTATACTGGTGGCGGAATTATTTCTGCTGAGGCACATCAGGAGTTGCGTGAATTTGCAGAAATAACGGGTGTTCCAGTGGCTTCAACTTTGATGGGGCTGGGTGCATTCGATGCCGAGCACCCGCTATCACTCTACTGGTTCGGCATGCATGGCACTGTCGCCGGCAACTGGGCTGTTTGTGACAGTGACTTGCTCATCTGTGCCGGAGCACGTTTTGATGACCGCATTACCGGACTGGTTTCAAAATTTGCGCCTAATGCTGAGATCGTACACATCGACATCGACGCTTCGGAGCATAATAAAAACAAGCATGTTCAGCACGCGATCCACTCTGATGTGCACTATGCTCTCACACGTCTGATCGAATTAACAAAAGAGAGCGGGTTTACCAAGCCTGATATTAGCGATTGGATGAAGACCATTCAAGAATGGAAAGCCAAGTACCCTTTCACCTATGAAAAAGGCGAGCACCTGACTCAGCAGGAAGTCATCGAGACACTTTACAACGAGACACAGGGCGATGCAATTATTGCTACTGGAGTAGGACAACATCAGATGTGGGCTGCTCAATTTTTTAAATTCCGTGAGCCACGCACCTATATCAGTTCGCTTGGACTCGGCACAATGGGCTTTGGTCTTCCGGCGGCAATCGGCGCAAAAGTTGCCTTCCCAGAAAAACTTGTCGTCAACATCGATGGTGATGGATGTTTTCTAATGAATGTCCAGGAACTGGCTACTTCAGTAATTGAAAAAATTAGTGCAAAAACAATTGTTTTGAATAATCAGCATTTGGGCATGGTTGTTCAGTGGGAAGATCTTATGTACGAGAGTGTTCGTGGCCAGACAATCCTTTGCGACAAAGACAATATCGGAGGACCCGACAATCTGGATGCGCTCTACCCGGACTTTGTCAAAATCGCAGAAGGCTTCGGTGTTGCAGGTAAGCGTGTCGTAAAACGCGAGGATCTGCAAAAAGCAATTCAAGAGATGATTGCCCACGACGGCCCCTATCTTCTCGAAGTAGTTGTAAGCTACACCGAACACGTTTTACCGATGATCAAACAGGGACTTTCAGCGAAGGAAATTCTAATAAAATGAAGCGACACTATCTAACATTAATTCTGGCTACACTCTTTTCCATACTGAATGTCTTCGCCGACACAGTGGTGACTAAGGAAGGTTCGACGTTAAACGGCACTATTACACTGATCGATCAAGGTGTCATCTACCTGGATACACCTTATGCAGGTAAACTAAAGTTGAAACAGGAAGATGTCGCTTCCTTTGAGTCGGCGACACCACTTAATTTTCGCTTAAATGATGGTAAAAGCATATTGGGGACTGTTACAAAAAATAATAAAACACTCAAAATTCGAAGCGACGACACGACCGAGAAGACAAGTGTTGAGCAAATTGCTGCTAGTTGGGCTCCAGATGAAACGGATCCAGAGATTGAGCGTAATCGACGTAAATGGAAAAACGAATTTGCGGCCGATGTTAATGGCAGAACAGGAAATGTCGAACGTTACAACTTCGGCGCTGAGCTGGATTTGCGGTTAAAAGGGCCCGACGACGAACTTCATTTAGGCCTTGATTATGAACAAGGTGAACAAGATGGTCGCAAGACTGCGGATCGTAAACTCGGTCAGTTAGGATATGAGCGATTTAATAAGAATAAGGTTGGCTGGTTTACACGAAGTATACTGGAAACAGACCCAATTAACGGCATCGAGCTCCGCTCCACATCAAGTTATGGTATCTCTTATCGCCTGATTAACAATGAAGTTCAAACATTTGTTGTTCGCGGTGGTTTGGGTTACAGGTATACAGAGTTTGAAGATGGCGATCCTGAAAACGAATCCACGCTCACCGTAGATCCAGGCATCTTCCATACCTACAAGTATAAAGACCTTTTTTATATTGAGAACGAACTTAGCTACTCACCTGCACTCGATAATTTTAACAACTACACAGGATTTCACGACAGCAGTATTCGGTTGCCAATTGGCAATGACGGACGTTTTTGGGTTCGCGCAGGCGTCCGGCATGAATATGAAAGCCAAACAAGCGCCGCCGAGCAGTTAGACACAAACTACTACTCGCAGTTCATTTACAGTTGGAAATAGATATCTCGGTGAGCAGCACAATAACACTGGCTGAAAATGGATACATGCCTGAATGGCTGATGCGCTACGGCATGCGTCGTCTACTAAAAGCGCGCTTACAACAGGAAATCGATGGCGGTGAAATCCGTCAAAAGGCTGCACTGAAGGCTTTTGTTGAATCACCGGTTGCAGTTAATACAAACGAGGCGAATGAACAGCATTATGCCCTGCCGCCTGAATTCATGGAAACGGTGCTCGGCGGCCGTCTCAAATACAGTTCAGGCTACTGGTCGGAAACAGCCAGTACGCTCGACGACGCTGAAATCAAATCACTGGAGTTGGTTGAAAAGCGAGCAAAACTGGAAGACAACATGAGCATTCTGGAGCTGGGTTGCGGCTGGGGCTCTTTCTCATTGTGGGCGGCAGAACGCTATCCCAATGCAAAAGTTGTCTCTGTTTCCAATTCTGCTTTGCAACGTGAATACATAGAGAAAAAAGCTCAAAAACTCGGCTTTAACAATCTGCGTGTTATCACAGCCGATATTAATACATTCTCAATCGACGAAACTTTCGATCGTATAGTGACGATTGAGATGCTGGAACACGTGCGAAACCATGCTAGCGTTTTTGAGCGAATTTCTAATTGGCTCAAAAACGATGGACGATTCTTTGTACATGTTTTCTCACATCGTCAGTATGCGTATCCTTTTGAAGTTGATGGTAATAGAGACTGGATGGCACGTTACTTTTTCACCGGAGGAATTATGCCTTCCCATAATTTATTCAGGAACTACGATAAACACATAAAAATAGAGCAAGACTGGCAACTTTCTGGAATTCACTACAAAAAAACATTGGATGCCTGGCTTCATAATATGGAAGCTGCAAAGCCCAAAGTACTCGAAATCTTCAGAAAAACATATGGAAACGACCAAGCCAAGGTGTGGTTTCACCGCTGGCGAATGTTCTTTATGGCTTGCTCAGAACTCTTTGGATACTTAGAAGGAGAGGAGTGGGGAGTATCGCACTATGTTTTTAAAAAATGAGTAGCCTCTAGTACATTGATTACCTTTTTTGCATCCGGATACCTTTTATCAAGCATTTGCACTGTTAATCAAAAAAGCCGTAAATCGCCATTTCTAGCATTGGCTTTGATGCTGCCATGTATTTCAAGCTCGAAACATTCAAGTGTTGATTATATCATAAAAATTTTGTAGGCAATACCTTATATATTTGGTTCAAGACACTGGTTGCAAGAAAATGAGGTATTTCTGGCCAGGCACTACGTATCAAACGTTGAAGTTTCACTCGGAAATCACATTCCTCCGAAAAAAACAGCGATGGTTTTGTCGTTGCTATTTTGAATCGCTATCGCATCCATGTGCTTTGTTATGGCTGATAACCCAACGACCCAGGATAATTCACACGATCTTTATGCAGTACGTCTGCAAAAGCTGGATACGCTTCGCAAGGAAGGGCGTGACCCCTTTCAGGCGAACTGTGCGCAAACGCATAGCTCAATGGAGGCAGCCCAATTGTATAAAGAGGGCGCTGAAGATGCATTGCAGGCACATGTGAAAGTTGCCGGGCGGATCGTGGCGTTTCGTCTGATGGGTAAAGCAAGTTTTATCAAACTACAGGATCGCGATGGTCTGATCCAATGCTATGTGACGCGAGATAATTTGCCCGAAGGCGAATATAATACCTATTTCAAAAAGCTGGATGTCGGTGACATAATTGGTGTCGAAGGGCGTCTTTTTGTGACAAAGACCGGAGAAATTACCGTTCGCGCGGAAAAGTATACGCTGGTCTCGAAGTCCCTGCGTCCGCTGCCTGAAAAATGGGCAGGGCTTACAGATGACGATAAGATTTATCGCCAGCGCTATTTAGACCTGATCGTAAACCAACCTTCGCGGGAACGGTTTCGGCAGCGGGCAAAAATTATACAGGAAATGCGTCGCTACCTTTGGGATCTGGATTTCACTGAGGTGGAGACACCCGTTTTGCAGAACGTTGCGGGTGGCGCTGCGGCAAGGCCTTTCGTCACTCATTTTAATGCGCTGGACTGTACTTTTTACCTACGAATTGCTTTGGAGCTCTACCTGAAGCGAATGCTGATCGCTGGTGAAGACCGAGTCTTTGAGATCGGTAGAGTTTTTCGAAATGAAGGTTTATCGCGCCGCCACAATCCTGAATTTACGATGTTAGAATTATATCAGGCGTATACAGATTTTCGTGGAATGATGGAGTTGACTCAAGGGCTGATCCAACATCTTGCCAAAACCGTTATCGGATCTCTTGAAATTGAGCGACCCGATGGCATGGTCATTAATCTTGATGGCGTCTGGCGTGAGGCTAGATACAAAGACCTCATTATCGAAGCAACCGGCAATGCAAACTGGTTCGAACTCGGGCGTTCAGAGAAGTTGGAAAAAGCGCGCGCACTGGGAATCGAAGTGGATGGTCAACTGGAGGACTATGAAATTACGAATAATGTCTTTGAGAAGCTTATCGAGCCGACATTAATCCAACCGACTTTTGTTACCCATATTCCCCGTGAGCTGTGCCCACTTGCCAAGATAACTCAAGACGATGAAAGTACGATCGACGTGTTTGAACTCTGTATTAACGGTCAGGAAATAGCCCCCGCTTACTCGGAGCAGAATGACCCTATTATTCAGCGCAAAATGTTTGAAGATCAGGTTGGAGAGGAAGTGCAGGATATGGATTCCGATTTCCTTACGGCTATGGAACATGGAATGCCGCCTGCAGGTGGAATGGGGTTGGGTATTGACCGGTTGGTAATTCTGCTCACGGGGGCCGAGAGTATTCGCGATATTATTTTGTTCCCAAGTCTAAAGCCTTTGAAGATAAATGACCAAGTCGGTCATACAAAGCCCGAGTAAACGTAGGATAAAGTGATCCTGAAGGGTTAGCTATAAGATGGAATTAATTAGCAATACTTATCCTGAGAAATTAAAAGTCATTCCGGGGTTGACGTGAGCAAATTGCAGATGCATTTATCCTTTCTTTTAAATTTTGGTGAAGAAATTACTTTCAGTTTTTATTTTTCTTTCGAGTATTGCCACATCGCTTCAGGCAGCGGGTGACGGCGTTAGCGCTTCGCCTTATAAGTTGAGAGAAATTTTTGGTTTACCGATTACAAACTCAATCGTGACCACATGGGTTATTTCAATCGCTTTTATCGTTATTATCCGTGTTGCAGTGGGGTCTCCCAAGTTGATTCCAGGTAGGGGTCAAGCAGTCGTCGAAAACTTAATTGATGGTCTACGTGGATTGTTAGAACCTATTGTTGGCAGAAAAGCATTCCCGATAACATTCCCTTTGCTAATCGGACTATTTATTTACATCATGCTACACAACTGGAGTGGCTTGTTACCCGGAGTGGGTTCTTTTGGTCATGTTGACAAGCATGGGCACTTTAAATATTGGATGCGACCCGCAAATGCCGATTTGAATTCGACTTTAGGCATGGCTCTTGTAGCGATGATTGCGTGGCTGGTAATCAGCATTAAAATTGCTGGACCCAAGTTTTTCATATGGGAGCTTTTCGGCAACAAAGCAGACAAGAAAGAAACACCGGCACTTATTTACACGATGCTGATCCCCATCTTTTTATTGGTTGGCATTATAGAAGTTATTTCGATAGCATTTCGGCCAGTTTCACTTTCCTTTCGCTTGTACGGTAACGTCTTTGGGGGTGAAAATCTTATCACCAGCATGACTGGCATGGCTCCGTTTATCGTGCCAATCCCCTTTTATTTTTATGAAGTTTTGGTAGGTGTTGTTCAGGCACTTATTTTTACGCTGTTGGTTGCTATTTATATTGGACTGGTGACCAATCATGACGAGGATCACGCTCATTGACTTTATGACTTTAAACTTTTTGATGCTGGGACCATGAAAAAGAACGTGGACGGCATCAGTAAATGCTAACAAAAACAAACTACTATTATGCTTAACATTATTGCAGAAATATCAGGTAATCTAAATGTTGCGTTTGCAACTTTGGCTATCCCCATCGCTATCAGTCTTATTGGCTATAAAGCTTGTGAGTCTGTCGGTCGCAATCCAGAGGCTTCTGCCAAAGTGCTTGTCCAATCTATCATCGCGATGGCATTTGCTGAAGCGATTGTCTTCTTCGCTATTTTCCTTAGCTAAGCAAAGTCGTTTTTTTAAGGTGTCGGTGAGCTATTTGGTCACCGACACTTTCTCAATATTTTTCTACAGTCGTCTTTTCGCGAAATGAAGATAAGCTCTTTTTTGTCACTTTTAACTCTTACGATATCTTCCGTTTGTTTGTTCAGCACGGGCCTCTACGGTGCCTCTGACCTGGCTGCTGCGAGTCATGGAGACTTTGAAGAGGCAGTGGTTGAGGAAAATAAGTTGGTCATGATTGCGGACAAATTTGGGGTCTCGCTTTCAACGCTTATTCCGCAGATGGTTAACTTCTGCTTAGTTGCATTGGCCCTATATTATCTGGCTATTAAGCCAGTGACCAAAACCTTGGACGTGCGGCAGAAAAAAATTGCGGATGGTCTTCAGTATGCCGAAGAAATGAAGGTGCAGCTTGCTGAAGCCGAGCGTGAGCGGGCAGCGAAAGTTAAAGAGGCTGCCGATGAAGCTCATAAAATTTTAGCTGAGGCGCGCGAACAGTCGAAAGAAATGATCGAAAAGAAAACTCACGAAGCTGCTGCCCAAGCCGAAGCGATGATACGTAAAGCCAGCGAAGCAACGGAGATGGAGCGCCAGAAAATGCTCTCCGATGTCAGACATGAGGTTGCCCGATTGGTTGTTAGCACTACTTCTAAAGTACTCTCCCGTGATTTATCAGATCAAGAGAAAGAGGCTTTTTCGGAATCTGCTACTCAGGAGCTGGCAGGTATGAATAGCTAAGCGAGAGGATTTTCTTTCGGATGAAGAATAATTCAAAAAATTCTCGATTAGCCAAAAAGCTGGTTGAGCTTTCCAAAGAAGACAATGTGGTCACCGAGTCCAAGGTGTCCGAAGTGCTTGAGGCTTTCAGGCAGTTGCACTATCGATACCATCTTAAGGTACTTAAAACCTATCTTAATTACATCCGCCGCGAAGTTGCGCTTCAAACTGCTGTTGTTGCAGCTCCGGTTCAATTAGATGAAGCGAGCCTTAAATCCATTGAAACCCACTTTATTAAGCAGTATAACCGTCCGATTCAGGCAGTTTTTCAGAAAGACAGATCACTTATTGCCGGAATCCGCGTACGGGTAGGTGACGATGTTTATGACGCTTCAGTTGCCGGGCGCCTCAAGCGCCTTGCAGAGAACGTTTACTAATTTTAATTCAATAATTTAAAAGATATAGTTTCCCATGAGCTCTATAGTTGAACAAATCGAAAGTGAAATTGCTAGCTTCCAAGCTGGCATTGCCAAATCCAACAATGGTAAGATTGTAGCCATCGCTGATGGTGTTGCCAAGCTTGAGGGCTTGTCCGGCGCCATGTACAATGAAATGATTGATTTTGGTGGTGGCGTTACCGGTCTAGCGCTTAATTTGGAAGAGGACGAAGTTGGCTGCGTTATCCTCGGCGACTATTCCAAAATAAAAGAGGGCGATGAGGCAACCACTACCGGTAAATTGCTGTCAGTGCCCGTCGGCATGGGGCTTCTGGGGCGTGTTGTCGATGCGATCGGTGAGCCAATTGATGGTAAAGGACCTGTTAATGCGGAAGAGACTTATCCAGTTGATCAAATCGCACCGGGGATTATTCCAAGAAAGTCTGTTGATCAGCCGCTACAGACTGGTATCATGGCAGTTGATTCGATGATCCCCATCGGGCGTGGGCAACGTGAGTTGATTATTGGCGACCGTTCAACTGGCAAAACCACTATCGCGATCGATACTATTATCAATCAGGCGAAGATCAATAACCAGCATCGGAACGAAGATGGTTCATTTGAAGAGGGTTTTCGACCAGTTTACTCGATCTATGTAGCTGTAGGGCAAAAAAATTCCAATATTGCCCGCACAATCAATGTTCTTGAGAAAGCCGGCGCAATGGACTATACGATCATTGTTGCTGCTTCCGCCGGCGATAATCCTGCCAATCAATATATTGCTCCGTTTTCCGGCGCTTCTATGGGCGAGTATTTCATGAAAAATGGAATGGATGCGTTGATTGTCTATGATGATCTTTCAAAGCAGGCAGTCGCTTACCGTCAGATTTCTTTGGTTCTTAAGCGTCCATCCGGCCGTGAAGCGTATCCGGGTGATGTTTTCTATTTGCACTCACGACTTTTGGAACGCTCCGCTCGGGTCAATGAAGAAAATGGCAATGGATCGCTCACAGCGCTGCCAATTATTGAAACACAAGCGGGCGACGTTTCTGCCTACATTCCGACCAATGTGATTTCGATTACCGATGGGCAAATATTCCTGGAAACCGATTTGTTTAATCAGGGCATACGTCCTGCTGTTTCCGTCGGTTTATCCGTTTCACGTGTCGGCTCTGCTGCACAAATTAAGGCGATCAAAAAAGTGGCCGGTAAGGTCAAGCTTCAATTGGCTCAGTTTCGTGAGCTTGCTGCGTTTGCCCAGTTCGGTTCGGACTTAGATGCAAAGACTAAAGCACAGCTCGACCGAGGCGCCCGTGTTGTTGAGTTATTTAAGCAGACGGCATTCAATCCAATTTCGGTAGAGGTACAGTCATCTCTGATTTGGGCAGTTCAAAATGGTTACTTCGATTCAATTGAGGTTGCCGATATGGTTAAAGCAACTTCCAGTTTACGTGAGTTTTTTGAGACACGCGGTGTGAAATTAATGGATACCATACGTTCTGAAAAAGCAATTAGCGAGGAAACAGAGACGAATTTAAAGTCTACGTTGGATGAGTGGAAGTCTGGGTTTTCTGCATAACCAGGCAAAGTTCAATTAGGTCAAAATGGCAAATCTTCGAGACATTCGTCGCCGTATTAAGTCGGTTAAAAACACCCGGCAGATTACGCGCGCAATGCAGTTAGTTTCTTCTTCCAAGATGAAACGTTCTCAGGATGCTGCCGTTGCCGGTCGTCCTTACGCTCTTTTACTGGCCGATTTACTGGATACCGTGGGTGAAAAACTGGATCTTGCAGATACCAAAATTAAGCATCCCTTTTTCGAGAAACGCGAAGTCAAAACTCGCGGAATTTTGGTTATGTCGACCGATCGAGGCCTCTGCGGCCCATTAAACACAAACCTTTTCCGGAAAATTACAGAAGACGTTAAAAGCGATGCTAAATTCGTAACCGTTGGACGTAAAGCGAAACAATTCATATCACGTACAGGCCGCGACTTGTTTGCAGATTTTTCCATTTCAGACAAAGTAGCTTTTTCTGAAATCCGCCCAGTGTTGAAGTTGCTAACCGATGCTTATGTACGCGGTGATATTGATACAATTGAAGTTGCTTATCCAAGCTTTGTTAATGTGCTGGTTCAAGAGCCGATTGTGCAGCCTTTGCTTCCGATTGTCGGATTACAGGAAGTTTTGGATCAGCTTAAAAAGCGTGTTGCTGATCTTCCATCACTTGAAGCGCGTAGTGACACTCGGGAAATGACATTCGAACCGTCTGTTACCTCTGTTTTGAATGAGCTGCCCAACCTCTACGTAAAGGTTATCATACATCAGCTTCTTCTCGAGAGCCGAGCTGCAGAGCATTGTGCGCGTATGGTTGCCATGAAGTCAGCTACTGACAATGCGTCGACACTGGTTGATGATCTCACCCTCGACTACAACAAGGCTCGTCAAGCCGCAATTACACAGGAAATTCTTGAAATCGCAGCTGCATCTGCAGCTAATTAATTTTGTAAACGCTCAATCATTTATCAACTATGAGTAAAAAAGGTAAAATAGTTCAAGTCATCGGCGCTGTTGTCGATGCGTCATTCCCAATGGACAACGTTCCTGAAATCCTGGATGCCGTCACCATTCCTTATAAAGTAGGTGATGAAGAAAAGCAGCTGACTCTTGAAGTGCAGCAACATTTGGGCGAAGGCGTTGTCCGAGCGGTTGCGATGTCTTCAACAGACGGCTTGGTTCGTGGCATGGAAGTTTTGGGTGCAGGAGCTCCTATATCGGTTCCAGTTGGAGAAGCAGTTCTAGGGCGTATTTTCAATGTGACTGGCGATGCAGTTGACGAAAAAGGTCCGGTTACAACCGAGGAGCGGCGTCCAATCCATCGTCATCCCCCTGAACTAACAGATCAGGCTACAGAGGCAGAAATTCTTGAAACCGGAATTAAAGTTATCGACCTAATTTGTCCTTTCACAAAAGGCGGTAAGGTTGGTGCGTTTGGTGGAGCTGGTGTCGGCAAGACCGTGGTGATTATGGAGTTGATTAATAATATCGCCAAGGCCCATGGTGGTTATTCGGTCTTTGCAGGAGTGGGGGAACGCTCTCGTGAGGGTAACGATCTTTATCATGAAATGTCAGATGCGGGCGTCATTGATCAGGAAAACATAGAAAATTCTAAGGTAGCGCTCGTGTATGGTCAGATGAATGAACCGCCGGGTGCGCGTATGCGTGTAGCGCTTTCCGGGTTAACAATGGCTGAGTATTTTCGGGATGAGAAAAATCAGGATGTGCTTTTGTTTGTCGACAACATTTTCCGTTTTTCTCAGGCAGGCGCCGAAGTTTCGGCCTTGCTAGGCCGTTCGCCCTCTGCCGTGGGCTATCAGCCAACACTTTCACAGGAGATGGGCAATCTGCAGGAGCGCATTACTTCGACGAAGAAGGGATCGATTACATCTTTCCAAGCTGTTTATGTCCCTGCTGACGATTTGACCGATCCGGCTCCGGCCAATACTTTTGCTCACCTTGATTCGACTATTGTTCTCGAGCGTTCCATCGCTGAGTTGGGCATTTACCCTGCGGTTGATCCACTTGCTTCTATTTCCAATGCGCTTGATCCGGCAATCGTAGGCGAGGCTCATTACAAATGTGCGCGTGGTGTACAATCTGTGCTACAGCGTTACAAAGACCTGCAGGACATTATTGCGATTCTCGGACTGGATGAATTGTCTCCCGAGGATAAGAAAACTGTGTATCGTGCGCGTAAAGTTCAGAAGTTTTTGTCTCAACCATTTCATGTAGCAGAGGTGTTCACTGGAACGCCTGGAGAGTATGTATCTATTGAGGACACTATTAAGGGTTTCCAGATGATTCTTGACGGCGAATGCGACGAACTTGCGGAAAATGATCTCTACATGAAGGGCAATATAAACATGGCCTTTGATGCGAACAAGAAAGGCTGATAATGCTGACTTTGGAGATCATCACACCGGACGATAAAGTCCTTGAGACTAAGGCAGAGCAGATTGTGTTGCCTACAGAATCCGGTGAAACTGGCATTCTCTCAGGGCACGTGCCAATGGTTACCAAAATTGTCGCCGGAGAGTTGCGGTTGATCAACAAGGGGCAAACTGAATTTGTTGCGGTGGATCGCGGTTTTGCCAAGATTTTGGGTGATACCGTTTCAGTTCTCACGGAGGCCGCAATTGACGTCAAAGACATCGATTTGTCAGAATTGGATGCTGCTCAGGCCAGGGCTGAAGAAGCTCTGAGAGTTGCTGAAAGCAAGGGCTTTGAGAAGGAAGATCTGGCAAACTTGGAATCAAATGTTCGCTATCTGATTGCCCAGAAGCTTGCAAAAGGAAGACGACACTAGCTTCTAACTTCTGTTTGTTGGATTAGCATCCAACCACTCGACAAACTTTTGCGATGAAGCAAGAGCGGTTTCCACCGGGTAACCGCCGGCGTTTCGGACGTAATCTGTTTCCGAATGCTCGAAAGTGTTGACGATTACTTTGACTGGGTGGTCTCTAAGATATTTTAGGGCAACGTATGCATCTTTGGACTGACGTTTGGAGCATATAACTACGCGAGCCCGTTTACAATTGGTTTGCTTGAGTAAACGCCTGTTGGAGATGCTTCCCTGTACACAAGGAATGCCCTTGTCGATCAGTTGGCGGATAATAGAAGTGTCTTCATCAATAACAATTACATCTAGTCCCTTTTCATGTAAAAACTTTAAGGTCCTTGGTCCGGCTCGACCATAACCCAACAGAACTGCGTGATCTTTGTACTTTTCACAGGATTTCATACGTCTCCGATTGTACGGATGGAGTCGCATGAGCAGCCAGCGTACCTTCCTCTGTGTGATAAAAGGTGTAAGCGTCATAGTGCTTACGGTAATCAAAACAATCATAGTAAAGAGGTCTTGCGTAATTAATCCTGAAGCAATGCCGGTGTAAGCAAGTAAAAGTGAGAATTCGCTGGTTTGCGAAAGTAATAATCCGGTTTCGATAGAAGTTCGAGTTGAGTAACCGACCATTTCCGCAACCAGAGTAACAAGCAAGACAGTTACTGCGATGAGTACCGCGATAAAGACCAGGCTGTGTTCAATCAATTGCTGATCTGGCACTGTCAGTATGGCGCCGATACTGATGAAAAAAAGCGCAAGGAAGAAGCTGGACAGGGATCCCAGCATTCCGCGTACAAGCCCATTCATTGGAAATGCCGAAAGCACAAACCCTGCAAAGAAAGAGCCAACCAGAAAGGGCAAACCTAGTAAATAGGCGACCCCGGAAAAGGTAAAAAGCAATCCGAACGAGCCGAGCATCAGTTCTTCGTCGTCCAACTTTAGATTTTGCGTGACCCAGGGCATTAGTTTTTTGTGTAGTAATAAGGCGATCAAGCCCAGGGCAGCGGCGCCAAGCAGGCTGCCGATGGTTGCTAGAAATCCCTCTGGATAACTGAGTAGAGCAACCATTAATAAAATGATAAAAATATCTTGAACCAGAAGTACTCCAAGTACCAGACGTCCAAATGGTTCAAACATTTGTTGACGTCGCTGAAGTTGCTGCACAACAACTAGTGTAGAGCTGGCCGATAGTGCAAAGCCGAGATATAGAGCCGTTGTCAGGTTATACTTTAAGAAGATGGCTGTGCAGATACCGGTTATTCCGAGAGCTACAAATTGTGCGGTAGCTACGATGAGAATGCCATTCTTATTTCCGCGCATACGCTGAGGGCTGAGGTCAGCGCCAGTTGTGAATACAAGCATTGCAAGACCAATCTCGATCATTTCGCCCAGAAGTACTTCGGACAACTGGATATTCCAGTAATCTGCAAACATTCGCAACCCGATGCCTGAGAGCATCAATAGCGGAATCGGTGATAAGTGTAAAAGCTTTGATAGCCCAAATGCAATTGCGGCAGCTGCCATAAGCAGGGTAAATCCACTCATGTTGCAAACACGCCTTCCCTTTCCATCAGCTTGCGCTGTTCCAGGACGCCATCAACTGATGGTATCAGGAAAAAGGTCGTGTCGAGAGCCATCAAGTCGTCTACGACCGAAACATCAAAGGCATGGATAATACACGGCACTCCGAAGGAACGACATCGGTAAGCAATTAGTTGATTAGTGTCCTCAATCTGTAATGCTGAGACGACAAGCTTTGCATTGCGCAGGTCAATTTCTTCAACGACAGACTGATACTCAATATTGCCGATAACTGTAGACGCGGGGGCCAGTCCTTTTAGCTTTTCAGGATCAGTGTCGATTGCCAGAGCGCTTTCATTGCGCTGATTCAGGCGCTTGACGATATCACGACCCAGAGCGTTCATGCCAACAACAACGATTCTTTCCTGACAGGTTTTTAGATTTTCGATGTCTGCTTCCTGTTTAGCTCTAAAAAGAGTCAGCAATTTCAATTTTCGGACAAGCTGATAAATGGATTCGCTGTATTGAACAAGGTAGGCCGAAGTAGCAATTGTGAGTAGGCCAGTCAGACCGCCAAGCGCTACAATGTCACTGGTAATCAAATCTTTTGAGGCCCCCATTGCAAGTAGTATGAATGCGAATTCGCTAACCTGTGCGGTGGCAATGGCCGTCTGGAAAGCAGTGTACTCGCTGTATCGCATGCGGGTCAAAACGGTGAATACAATAAGTGGTTTGATGATTAAAACGAAACCGCTTAGAGCGAGAGCATAGGGTAGGATCGAAGCCAAGTCACTCAGATCCATTTTGATGCCTAGTGTGACCAGAAAGACCGCTATGAAAAAGGTCATTAAGGGGTGTAGACGTCGATGTAAATCTTCATGGATCGGCAACTGTGCTACCGCAATGCCTGCCAGAAAAGCGCCAATCTCAACCGAGAGATGAAATTGATGGGCAAGTAGCACGATGATGAAGCACCAGGAAAGCGCCCAGATAAAAACGGTATCCTGCGAGCGAGCAGCCCAGCCAAAAGGGCGAGGTAGCAAGTAGCGAGCGGCAATTAAAACACTGGCGAGCAGCACAGCCATACCGCCGAATGCCTTAGCCAGATTGAGCAGCATGATCAGCGGCGCAATTGACTCAGATCCGCCAAAACCGCCCAGAAGTGTGAGCGCTGCAATGACTACGATGTCTTGAGCCAAAAAGAGAGCGACTGAAATGCGTGCGTAAAGGCGTTGCATAACTCCTTTTTGATCGAGCAGTTTGATGACTACCACCGTGCTGCTAAACGTAACTGTCGCACCCAAGAAGAGTGATTCGATTGAGGAAAACCGCAGTAATTGAGCGGCTAAATAACCACTAAGCGCAGTGAACAATACTTGCAGTCCACCCAATACGAGGGCAACGCGCCCAAGGTCTCTGATCTTATCAAAACTCAATTCCAGTCCAACCAGAAAGAGCAACAGGGCTATGCCAAGTTCAGAAATCAGCTCAAGAGAATAATCAAGTTCTACAAGGTGCAGAAATGGCCCAAGAGCGATGCCTGCCAAGATATAACAGACGATGGTGGGCATGCGAATCAGCTTGCCCGCAAATGCAAATAAAGCTGCACCGACAACAATATATCCTAAATCAATAAGTAACTGAAGATCGTCGGTAGCCATTTAAAAGAAAAGAAGTAAGCCGAAACTTCAGATTTCTTGATCCCATCGTCTGTTTATAGTGCTGATTGATTGCCTTAAAAGATTGTTTTTCATTTACTTATGAGAGATTTAAGTAGCGGAGGAACGTTTATCTATCCGGAAATTGAAAGTGACCCTTGTTTTGCGATAATCACAAGTTTTTTCCGAAAACGAACAAGAGCCGCTTATGACAGTAAAATCACCGATCCTACCTAACGGGTCAATCATGATTAATGATGTAGTCTGTGTTGAGAATTATTTTTTAAAGTTCTATTATTCAGTAGGATGTATTATCTTAGATGCTTTTGACCGAAATCCGGTAAGAGGCATTTATTCATTCTCTTTTTCTTCTTCTTTAATCGGATTTACGTAGATCGAAATGTTCGCCTCGATGTCACCAAGATGTTCCTTGGCACGTTTAAGAGCTTTTGCGGTCGAAAGAGTCGGATTGCTTGATTCAAACGGAAAGATATTACGCTCCTCAATGTAATTGTAGAGGTCGGCTCGTTTGAGAATACGAATGATATCTTTTTTGACTTCACTGAGTATCAAATAACGATTTTTTTCACTCATGTAGCGAAGTAACTCTTCAAGCGCCATGACTGCGGTGGCATCCATACGACGAGCATTGCGCATCTTCAAGATAACAATCTTTAGATTAGGGTCTTCGCAGATACGGCGCATTTGATCGCGAAATAGATCGGCTGCGCCGAAGAAAAGCTCACCTTCAACGTGCACGATCGATACTTCCGGTGTATCGCGGTGGTTGACATCCTGTATTTCTGCCAACTGACCTTGGTCATTGAAGGTATACTCAACCATTTCGGGGCGTGCCACCTTTTTCAGAAAAAGCATAATGGAGATGCCGACACCGATGTAAATTGCGTTGTTGAGGGGCATCAATAAGCCACAGATAAAGGTTGAGCTAAAAACAATGGCATCGGAACCTGTGGCACGTGTAACAACCTTAATTGCGTGCTTGTTGATCAGTGAAATGCCGATTGCGATAACCAACACCGCTAAGGTGCACTGTGGAATATAGCTGGTAAACGGCCCAATCACGAAGGCTCCAAAAAGCACAATTAGCCCGCTGATAAAACTTGCCATAACGGTGCAGGCGCCACTCGAAACACTCAAGGATGAGCGGGTCAGTGATCCGGAAGCCGGCATTCCAGAAAAGAAAGCACAGCCGATGTTGGCCATACCTGTGGCAAACATCTCTTGATTCGCATCTATTCGAGACCCTGTCTTTGCCGCCAGTGATTTGCCAATGGAGCTGCCTTCGAGGATACAAACAGAATCAATCAGAAAAGAAAGTGTTAGAATGAAGTGGAATTTGGCAGCTTCGGTGTTGGTCGCC
>CAZUYZ010000060.1:0-5884 GCA_964624365.1 uncultured Puniceicoccaceae bacterium | reverse complement strand
GTCAGTGAGCAAGTTGATGAGCAAGTCAGTGAGCAAGTTGATGAGCAAGTCAGTGAGCAAGTTGATGAGCAAGTCAGTGAGCAAGTTGATGAGCAAGTCAGTGAGCAAGAGAAAGCAATACTCAAGGCGGCAGAGAGCGCACCACGCAGCAAACAAGAACTACTCAAAGCCGCTGGTTTCACCTCCGTTTACCTCAATTACAAGCGGCACATCTTGCCACTGCTGGAACAAGAGCTCATCGAACGCACCCTCCCCGAAAAACCCACTAGCCGCTTGCAAAAATACCGGCTTACCGAAAAAGGAAGGAGCCTACTGCAATGAATCGTAACCTAAAAAATAGGGGTAGAATTGAGTTGAACTTGAAATTGGTTCAAACATTCCTACCAGTATGAGGAGAAAGTCCGGAACAAGCAAAGAACGTAGTGTAAAAGCATCCAATGAAGTTCATAAAAGAGCTGAGATTATACTGGTTGATCAAACTCCATTTCTAAAAAAAGCGCTTTCAAAATGTAAACGTTTGCGCAACGAGCTTAACAAAAAACAAAAATTGCTCAGCGAATACGAGGACAATGATCGGGTTAATTTTCAACAATGGCTAAATCGTACTTTCGGCGCAAAATTTTCCAAAGTGCGTGAGCTGGAAGACACAATAGCCAATTACGACTTCATTCTTTTTAATCTCTCCAATTGTTCGGTTTTTTGTCCGGATAAACTGCCTGAGATGCACAAAGAACTCTTGGAGCGCCAAAAAAACGGAACGCTCTATCAATTTGTTCCACCTGTCACGGTTAAGACTAGTTACAAGGGAGAAGATCAAGATTGGAGTGACGAAGACGAAGGTTGGGATGACGAAGACTGGGACGACGAAAGCGCAGACCTGGGGGATGAATCTTTCGAAGATATCGTGGATGAACTTTTTGGTTCTGGAGAAGATGGATCCAGGTTCAAGGATGACGGGTACAACTTTGAAGAAACATATGAACAGCAACTCAAATTAATGAGGTCGCCCGAAGAATCCCAACTCAAAAAGTGCTACCGCGCGCTTGCAAAACGCTTACATCCCGACCACTCGACTCTCGAAGAATCACTCCGTGAAAAGCGTTGGCATGAGCTTCAGGATGCTTATCAAAATAATGACCTTGAGGCGATGCTTCGTGTTGAGGCGATTTGTGACATAGACGAAACAGACCTCTCTATAAGGCTGGGACTTGCCCGGCTCAATGACTTGGCAAACTATCATCAGTCACACGTTAAGCCGATTCGACGTGCATTGAGCGAGGCAAAGAAGGATATTGCTTTTGGATTTACGGAAAATGGGCCGACTAAGACAATCCGCCAGCAAATGAAATTTGAGCTGGATGAAAAATTGCAAATGCTCGAATTTTACCTCGTGGATATGAAACAGTCAGTCGATGACATTTTGCAGGAGTGTATGGAAGATCAAGAAATGTATGAAGCTCCTGAACCAACTCTCAGAACAAAACCAAAGCCTAAAAAGAGTCGGAAGGAGTACAATGATCCTAGACAAATGGATTTGTTTTAGGAGGTTGTACCTGCTTTCGTAGCAGAAGCCAAAGACCAAAACCTAGTAGAAGAATCGCCGTGGAGGGTGCAGGTGTTTTCAGAAATTCAAGAGCTGTATGTTGCTTGATTTTTTGAGTTTCTTTTTTCTCTACGCTCCCTGGCAAGTGCTTTAATTAGTGTCTGGCGTCGAATCTCTGGTTCGGATATGGGTGGATCACTCGTGGGCGTGGCAGCCAGTTTTGCTGTAATCGGTAAAAGCGTTCCCAGGTCCACCGTGCTTTAGCCTTGTAGCTCCGACGGCGGATTGTGCGCAGCCACATCCGCCCTATAGCGGTGTAGTAGGCACGTAGGCTCTTCATGTTTCCAGGCACAGCGTAATACTGATAACTCCCACGCAGGTGGCTTGCCAGCCATTTTCCGGTTTTGCTCGGTGGATCGTGCATCCGGTTTCTAAGCTACTTAAAAATAAGACTTCAAGATTTGTATATTTTATACAAATTTGTTTACTGTTATATTCAAAATATGCTAATCTGCAGATATAACATTCAAAGGAGTAATCGATCATGGAAACCATCTCATCAAGTGACGCGCGTAACAATATGGCTGCGATACTCGAAAAAGCACAGCACGAGCCTGTAGCGATCCAGAAACAGGGACGCAATGCCGCAGTCTTGCTGTCGTTTTCCGACTTTGAACGCCTGACAAATGCTTACCGTTTGGCCTTCCAGGCTCTATGCGACGATGTCGGGGCAAAGGCTGAATCACGCGGTCTGACTGAAGTGAAGCTGATGGAAATTCTTGCGGAGCATGACTGATTCAAAGCCCCACGTAATTCTGGACACTAATCTATTGATCAGCAGAGCTTTGACGCCTAACTCGTTGACCGCCAGTGCCGTTCGCCTGATTATCGATCGTTGCGATTTGCTCGTATCACAAGCGACAATGGATGAATTTGCCACTACTCTTAATCGTGTGCAGACCAAAGACTACATTACGCAGGACGAAGCTATCGCTTTGATTACAGCCTACAAGGAAATGGTCGAATGGGTTCCGATTATCCAGAGAGTGCAGGAATGCCGAGATCCGAAGGATGACAAGTTTCTGGAACTAGCAATTAATGGTAATGCTGAGTACTTAATTACGGGCGATAAAGACTTGCTCGTGCTCGATCCGTTTCGGGGCACTCATATCCTCTCTGCAAAAGATTTCATCGCAAAGATACTTGCTTAGACCTCTACCTAAGGAATAGTTTTTGCTCAATCCGGCAGTGAGGATTTAACCTTAGCTAGGGCGCTAGCTGCTCCAATTCAAGTCCGCAAAACACATAAGTATAGCCTTCAGAAGAGGATGGATATAACCAACAAAGTTTTACTGTTCATAGAAGTATTTGGCCCAAAAGGACTCACATTGCATTAGGAGTTTTTTTCATGATTAAAAGGTATAACTTCACCATTGCCCGCAGAGATCTTTTGCGTCGTTAAAGCGTTGATTGGAAAAGCGACAGGGAATTGAAAATCATAAACATAACGGCATGGCCCTTTTTTGCTCTTTCTTGGCCTTTTTTGCTCTTTCTGAGTTGATCCGGTTCGATCTGAAGCTCGCCCGGTCTTGTCGACTGTAAGTCTCGGAACATCTTTTAACGGTCTAGTTCAAAAATTCATGGGATAAACAAGATTAACTTCAAGTCTTCGATCCGCTTAAAATGCGCGTCGGTTGCCAATAGTGGTAAATCATATTGCGTGGCGGTAGCTGCGATCCAGACATCATTTGTGGGGATGCGTTGCCCTTGAGCTTCCAGCGCATCGATCATGCGCCCGTATTGGTCGGCGGTCTGGTCGCCAGGGTAAAGGATTTCGGCGATGCGTAAAACGCGCTCGATTTTAGCGGCTTCTTTGGAGTGTCCCTGTCGCTGGCTCTTGTGGATACCGTGGCTCAATTCGCCCAGAGCGGTTAAAGGAAGAAAACATCTTTCTGCAGATCGGATCTGCTGTGAGATTTCAGGGTGTCCAACCATGTGCGCGATCACTGCGCTGGTGTCAAGTAAGACGGCGCTGGCTTGGGGATTAGTTGGCATCGACTCGGCGGCTCTCCTTTAGGGCTTCTTCAAAGACGACGGCTTCTTCTTCGCTCATGCAACCAGCGGTTTCATCAATGATGCGATTACGCTCAGCCAAGTAATCTTCACGCATTTTATGGATCACTTCGGCAGCAGCAGCAAAGCGGTCTTTTGGCAGATAGCGAAGATCTTCGATGATGGTTTCAATAGTTTTCATAATCCTAAAAAGCTAAGGGTCGTTCACGGGATTGGCAAATCATCCTTTTCGATGTTTTCGCTTCTCCTGCCTCCAGGTAGCAGTTTTGCGGTTAAAAAGGTCAAAAAAGGGTTCAAAAAAGAAAGGTCATGCCGTTATGTTTATAATTAAGTCTTGGTAATCGTCTTTTTGATCCTCTCCTGAAGCGAAAAACTTACCTACACTCTGACTTACGGCCTGCGCAATACCCATATTCAGCTTCTCAGTTATCCATACATTTGTCGCGCTCGTATGCTTTTTAATCGCGGCTGCCAACATTACCTTCCATGCCTCGGACTTTTTATCTTTAAGGATCGCGGTTGTATCCTTACCCAGCGCATTGAGCCCACGCTCCAGAAATAATTCCCATTTCAATTCATTGGCTTCACGCAATTCTTTGCCATCATAGCGTTCCTGCTTTAGGTCCAAATTGTCAGTCTTTTCCGCCTCAGCTTTCTTTCGCTCAATCTCTTCAGACAACAAACCTTTCTTAAAATCCTTACTACCTAGCGCCCATCCCTTGCACATCCCATCAAATAACTGCTCCTTTTGAGCATTAGAATCAGCAGACAGATAACTCAAATACTCACGATAACGCTTACGACCAACAGGAGAATCAAGCAAACTCCCAGCGGCTGCCAAACATCCACTACAATCCATGAAATCGGGACGCTTTGAAGGATGATGCAGATACCAGAAACTTGACCAGCGGTAATCACGCAACGACTCAACAGTCACCATGCTCGCACGTACTGGATTCAAATGCACATAGTGCAGTAACGATCCAAGATAATTGGTTTCCTCAACAATCAAACTTTTGTAACGTCCCTGGAACAACTTCCCGTGCACTTTACGAAACTTGTGATAGCGATTGGCAAACGTCGATTGCAGCCATTGCATTCCATACGCTAGGTTACCCTGTGGCGTGCGAATCACCAGGTGGTAATGGTTAGTTAATACGCAAAAACCTTCCAACACCCAACCGCACTTCACGCAGGCCTCAAACAAACATTGTTCAAAAGATCGGTGAGCACCGTCATTTATGAATATATCCTGCCGGTAATTGCCTCGATTGATGACGTGATAAACACCATTTTCTTTTTCTATGCGAAGACTTCGAGCCATTGCCGTGACAAAGAGATAGATGGTAGAATCTGTCAATTATAAACATAACGGCATGACCCTTTTTTGACCTCCTGACCCTTTTTTGACCTCCTGACCCTTTTTTGACCTCCGTGACCCTTTTTTGACCTCCGTCAATTATAAACATAACGGCATGACCCTTTTTTGACCTCTGTCAATTATAAACATAACGGCATGACCCTTTTTTGACCTCTGACCCTTTTTTGACCTCCAAGCTTGATCTCACAGTTGTCGACGAAAGTGGCTCCGCTATGGAAGGAGTCGACTACTGGGTCTGGTATGAAAACCCTTTCGCTCCGAATGGCGAAGGCTATGAATTCACTGGGAAAACAGATGAGGAAGGAAGGCTGGGCACAAAGGCAATCAGCCCTTTTGGAGTTCTTATTCGCCTACAAAAAGAAGGCTTTTACTCTTACGGTGCTGGAGTTGCAGAGGATTATCGGATTTTGCCGCAACCGAAAAAGCATGAAGAAATCATTGTTCTTCGGGAAATTCTCAATCCAGTGCCACTTCATGCAAAGAACAACGTTGTTGGTCGTGGAAAAGCTTACCCAATTCCAGTCAAAGACGAATGGGTAGGCTATGACTTTGAGCAGGGTGACTGGTTGGAGCCGTATGGCAAAGGCAAACAGGCAGACATTCTGTTTCGATATCAAAATGAGTTCATGGGAATCACAGAGATACTAACAAGAACCATGGAGCAGCGTCGGGAAAACTATCAACGTAAATGCAAAAATAAAGGAATTCCATTTACCGAAGAAGGTTTTCGTGAAGCAATCGGTGATTGGAATGGTACTCTCGAGATTGCTTTCCCAAGCAAAAAGGAGGGTATTATAGAAGTCGACGAGGCCTTCATTCCACAAAGTGAGTTGCACATGCCACACAAGGCACCCGAAGAGGGTTATCTTGCAACACGTAGCTACAGC
>CAZUYZ010000059.1:0-12577 GCA_964624365.1 uncultured Puniceicoccaceae bacterium | reverse complement strand
CGATCGTTTGTACCACGTGGCCAACTACGATTCATTGGCAACTCTGGTCAGCTCTATTGCTGTATGTGTTGTTGCGTTTTCATGCCTGGAATTCCGCCTAGCCTCAAAGCTTTACGCGTTTATTTACAATGATTCGCAGCTTGGTTTGGGATCGTTTTGACTGTTGCGATTCTATGGGACAGCAGGTGGACAGTGACGAATGTGCAGTCAGCCTGAACAGACTTATTTGCCGGGGTTTGCCCCATAAAACCTACAGTACCCTTAAAGACTAAGGCTTGCTATCGTTCTAGCATCCCTATGGGATGACTGTGAAATGAAGTTACCTTGTCCCAGAGGCCCTTTTGTAATATTTTGTCTTGCCAAAGGCTTTTCTTTAGTATTCTCAAAACCGCAATTATGAAAAAAGCACTTCAAGCCATCATACAATCGCTTGGTCTACTCAGAAAGAATCCTTTAATCACTTTTCCTTTTGTCCTATTTGCGCTGCTTGAGGGAATTGTACTCTATCTTCTTTTTCTTGCTCCACAAGAGCCTTTCGCGAAATTGCTGGCGCCCCCGGTTGCTCGTTTTTTTGGTGAGCAGTCTATACGCTATCCAGGCCACCTTTTAGTTCTCCCGCAATTATTTTACTATGCCAAATTATTTTTGAGCTTTCTGCCTGGCATGTTCTTAAGCGCTTATTTCATTGGCTTAGTTGCAGATGCCAAGCTTACTCGTAAAACTTCGCGAAGATACCGAATAAAGAACAGCTTTCGTCGTTTTTTCGCGCTTCTTGTTATTTGGGGCTTTGGTATTGGCGTACTAAAATTGGTTGAGATATTATACAAACAGGCAGTTGGTTGGAATGATCATCAGGGATATCTCACTACCCTGCAATTTTTAGTATTTTTCTTATCCTTCTGGGTGCAGGCTCTTTTTCTATATGCGCTTCCACTCATTATTTTGGCAAGGCAGTCACTGTTTAGATCTCTAGTCGGGAACTTCCGCTATCTGTGGCGACTTTTTTTCCCAACCACGGTTTGTGTCTTTCTGGCTGCCTTGCTCTATCTAGGCCTTTATATTTTTGAAAAAGACCTTGTTGGTTTGGCCACGCGCAACTCCCCGGAAGTTATTGTAGTTATTCTTGCAGCAGGGATTCCACTTACTCTGGTTATTAATCTCCTGATTACTACCGCTACCACCCTCCTTTTTATTGCTGAACAAGAAACAGACTCCAAAGTCTCTCTCGATATTGGTAAGGAGGCGTCCTCATAATGAAAAATCTACTTTATCCTCTGCTCATTTGCTCTTTGCTTACTTTCTCGGGTTGCACCTTCGATCATCGCTACGAAGCAGAAAAAGCTTATTGGGAGGCTCGGGAGCTGTCTCGTATGCTTCAAAAAGAAAATCCAGACGGCTTGGAGGAAGAGCATTACGAACAGGTCATAACCGCTCTAAATAAAGTAAGCAATGCAGCTCCTTTTGAGCCCGTGGCAGCCCGGGCGAAATTTCAGATTGCTCAAATTTATCTTGGTCTTGAAAGAAAAGAGCAGTCGCATGACGTCTTAAGGGAGGTTTTTACCAGATTTACAAATGGTGAGAACAGAGATGGTTTCATTAGTAAAAATATTGCTGCACAAGCCTTATTCTCAGATGGTCGACTTTACGAAGCAGATGGTGAAATAGAGAAGGCACATGAAAGGTTCGCACTTCTCATGGACAAGTACCCGCTCACAAATCTTGGTCTTCAAGTTCCATTGTACATCATCCAATATTATAAGAGTCAGGAAGATCTTACTGGGATGAAAGAAGCAAGCGCCAACGCCCAGGCACATTATCAAAAACTGATGGACCAGTACGCCGGAACTACCACCGAAGAACAGGTCCAACGCTACTCTCTACAGGCCTATGCGCAGGAGGAAGCGTGGCAGGATATTCTTGAATTCTGGGATTCCGCGAGTAAAACGAAAATCGAGCGTTCTGAGGTACTTCAAGCCAGAGTCGCCAAAGCTAATTTGCTTGCCTCCAAGATGGGAAGAGTCCAAGAAGCCGAAGCAATCTACAAGGATATTATCGAAAACTTTCCAGTTGAACCGATTACTCCTTTCCTTAGAGTTCAGTTTGGTTATCTTTTAACCACAGTTGACAAATTTGAAGAAGCACGCGAAACATTTCAGAAAGTAGTCGATGAGTTTTCGGATAATGAGGAATTGAAGCTTCGAAGCCTGCTCGGGCTGGCCTCAGTTGATGCACGTGAAGGGAAGTACGAAGAGGCGCTTCAACGCAATATTGATGTCTTTACTGAATATCCAAATAATGCAACCACGCTTAAAGTTCCTTTCATGAAATACCTTTATTACAAAGGAGCTGGCAAAGAAGAGAATGAGGTTGAGCAGGCTTTGGAAGAAGCAATTGCAGAGTATTCTTCTCGTTGGAAACGTGGACAATCTGGCAATGTCGACAAAATTTCAGGCCGACTGCTTTTTTCGAGTTTGATTCAGAAGAAGGACTGGGATGCCGCTGCTACTCATTTTGATTCTTTCATGGAAAGATTTCCGAACGATCCAAGTTTTATTAGACTTTCGAAAGCCATAAGCCAAAAAGAGTCCGACAGCACTTCAAAAACACTGCAAATCTTTTTTGATCCTTCAAGTGATTCGCCGCTATTCCAACCCGAAGACACTTCTTTACAAGATATTGGGGAAACTATCGGGGATCCTTTAGAGCAGCCATGAACAAGGCAATTTTAATTTGGGTGAGCATTATTACCGGACTGCTTGCCTGTACCTACTATGAAGCGATAGGACACCTTCTGCAGCGATTTGAGGCAAGAGATTCGTATTATTCACACGGATACATGGTTCCCTTTGTTTCTGCATATCTCATTTGGCGTAAGCGTAAAGAATTAGCGGCACTAAAACCTCAGGGATCGCTCTGGGGGCTTCCGCTTGTGGCAGTCGCGCTTCTTGTCCATGTTGTAAGCTATTTTCTTAAAATCAACTTCACCTCCTACATCTCTTGCCTTGCCGTCCTCTTTGGTATTTCTCTTTTTCTTGGTGGTTGGAAAATTACCAAAGTTCTTTTGTTTCCTCTAATCTTTTTAATTTTTATGATCCCGCTTCCAAGGGTGGTCATCCTTGGCATTTCTTTTGAAATGAAACTGATGGCCTCTGAGATAAGCTGCTGGTTAATGAGTCTAGCGGGACTTAAAGTGGAGGCTTCAGGGTCGAGAATTTTTTATCCTGGAGGGTTCTTATTGGTTGGGGATCCTTGTAGCGGTTTGCGCTCTCTTATCTCCTTCCTTGCTCTAGGCACAGTTGTCGTTCAGTTAACTTCGGGAGAAATCTGGAAAAAGACTATTCTATTTCTTTCAGTTGTCCCGATTGCCCTGCTCTCGAATGTGGTTCGTATCATGGTCTTGACTTTCGCAAGTTATATTTATGGAAGCCAGATAATCGACGGATTTTTGCATGATTTCATGGGCATCATGGTTTTTGTCATTGGCTTTATCGGCTTAATCACTCTGATGAATATTCTAAAATGTCACCTTTTTCCAGAAACAGCCTGATTGTTGTCTGCCTGCTAGCGGCTTCGCTTGCAACGATCTTAAAAATCCAAGCTTCCTCGGCAAAAGTTCCCGAAAGTCTTGCCAATTTAGAGATAGTGCCACACGAAATGGGCCCTTGGAAGGGAACTGATTTCGAAATCGACCGAAGTGTGTATGAGATTCTCGAAACCGAGCATATCTTATCACGCAGGTACCTGGATGGGTCCGGCTTCCCCATAGATTTATTGATTGTTTTCTCGAAAAATAACCGCGATAGCTTTCATCCTCCGGAGATATGCTATGTTGGAGCTGGAACTGAATTAATGGGGAAAAGTTCTGAGGAATTTACTCTTAACAACGGCTCTTCACTGAACACAACGAAACTGTCTGTAAAATTTGATGACCATTTTTCCACTGTGTGGTACTGGTTTATGGTCGGAGACCAAACGATTGCCAACCACTACTGGCAACAGTTTTACCTTATAAAAAATATATTCAGTAAAGATACGGCTCTGGGTGCCATGGTTCGGGTATCTGTTAATACAGATGATAAAATCGGAAAAGAAAAAGCCAGTCAGTTTATTTCAGACTTAATGCCCTATTTAGACAATATCTATTAGCGTCCTGGTTGCTCGATTTTAACCTTATAGTGAGTTGAACCGTGAATTTTATTAGACTTCGCTACTTTAGGGCGATATAGTATGGGTGCGCAGCTGCAAGAGCACACCTATAGCAGTGTGACATGTAAAACTTCGTAGCGCGCAGCGAGCGACCGCACTTTAGAGGCACATAAATCGCCCGCTGAAGCTGCGCGCCACGAGAAAATTGGAAATGCGAAACTTTGATTGTTATAATGTACTAGCTCCCCGAACTTCCAACTTCTTCAAAGCTTAGCATATTTCCAATCCTCCAAAGTTATCTGGGGTGTGCAGTTGTCTCGCCAGTAATTTCGGGCAAAACGAATCGCCAATTCGATCGGTCTATCTACTTCGGGAACATTGAGCGCGCGCCATGCAACACCGGCAACTGAATCTCCTTTTGAATTGGGTAGATAAAATCGAAAGTGCCCTTCGCCAAAACGGCGGGGCGCATCGCGGAGAACGACATTTTTTAATCCAAATACCGGTTCGCGATTACCTTGCCCAAAAGGATGTAAGCAATCCAGCTCTTGGAGTAAATTTTCATTTAAGTCATCAACTTTCAGCCAAGCCGATAATTCTAAGGTTGGTTCCCCTACCCCATTCGGATACAGTGATTTCAAGGCCTCCAGATAAAGTTGTGTAAACGCGGAAACGGATGAAGCTTGTAAGGCAACTCCAGCAGCCATTGGATGGCCTCCCCAGCTTTCAAGTAGGTCCGCGCACTTTTGAAACACCTCAACCAAGTTAACTGTTGCTACACTTCGTCCGGAGCCCTTTGCAACATTGCCCTCAGCGCCCAGAATCACGCAAGGTTTGTGAAACCGACGGCTCAAACGACTCGCAACAATTCCAACCACACCTGGATGCCATTTTTTGTCGAAGAGAACAATCCCAGGCGCGTCTGAGAATTCTGATTCAGCTCGTCGTTCAGCTTCATCGACAATATTTTTTTGTATACTCTGGCGCTCACGATTGATTCCATCCAACTCTTCAGCAATTTTCCGATTGGTGCTTTGATCATCACTCAACAATAGTGTGATCGGTAAAGTTGCATCCGCCAAGCGTCCGCTTGCATTAATTCTCGGCGCTAATTTGAATGAAATGTCCGCACTGGTCATTTCATGGCTCGTGTCGATGCCACCGATCTTAGCCAGAGCATTAATTCCGGAACGTGCATTCGTTCGCAAGTGCCTAAGACCATACCAGGAAAAGGTACGATTTTCACCCTGTAAGGGGACTAGGTCCGCAATGGTACCCATTGCAACCAGATCAAGATAATCCTTAAGTTGGATGCTTTCAGCCAGTTTGTCTCCGACAGCTCGACGACTTTTCAAAAGGCCGTGCAGCAGTTTAAAAACAAGGCCTGCGGTGCAAAGGTCTCTCCAAGGCACATCTTCAGGATCATTAACATGTGGATTGATGAAAATACAGTTTTCCGGGGCCTGTTCTCTGCTCTGGTGATGATCAACAATAATTACGTCACAACCTAATTCTCTCAAATAGGCTATCTGCTCATGCGAATTTGTTCCACAATCCACTGCAATGAAAAGATCCGGAGTCTTGTTTCCAAAAGAGCGATCGATTGCTTCTTGACTAAGTCCGTAGCCTTCATCAAGTCGCAGCGGCACACAAAACCTGGGCTCAAGACCAAATCTGCGCAACATGCTAACCAGTTGCACGGTACTGGTTACACCATCTACGTCATAATCGCCAAAGACAACGATTGATTCATTGCGATCAATTGCCTGCCCGATTCGCACAGCAGCTTTCTCTAGATTTTTAATTTGGAACGGGTCATCAATATTTGCTAAACGTGGACGTAAATAGTTTGTTGCTGTTTCGGCCGAATTCAGTCCACGCTGGGTAAGTAATCGGCCCATGATATTCGATACATTTAAAGCCTCGCTCAACCTATTGGCCAGCGCCTCATCAGCATCAGTAGTAGTCCATAACATGACAATGATTGGCTTTTATCAGCTAGCGTGCTTAACTCTCCCACTCATAACGTTTTGGCGTAAGCTGATGTTCCTCTACATGGCGGCGATCACCTTTGTGCCACCAGAAGAAAACCGGACTGGCGATAAAGATGGAAGAGAAAGTTCCGGTGATAATACCAATAATGAATACAAAAGAAAAATCGTTAATGATTCCCGCCCCAAATATGTAGAGCGAGGTTGCTGCCAGTAAAGTCGTAATACTGGTTAATAAAGACCGCGAAAATACTCGACTGATGGCTAAATTGATAATCGCCCGCAAATTAGCACCTGGATTGAGATCTAGCTCCTCGCGAATGCGGTCGAAAACCACGATCGTATCATTGATTGAGTAGCCAACAATCATCAGAATAGCAGCAATCATCGGAGCAGTAAACTGACCGCTGACAAAAATGCCAAACTGGCCACACAAAACAAAAATACCAATTGTCATCAATACATCGTGCACCGTAGCAACCACAGCCCCCACTCCATAACCCATCTCAAAACGAAGCGCCACGTACAGCAGGATGCCTCCAAGCGCAACCAGAACGGATAACAGCGCATTCGTTTGAATGTTTTCTGAGACTGAAGCGCCAATTTGGCTTACACCCACCCCAGCAAAACCAGCTTCAGGAAATTCACTTTGAAGCGCCTCTAGAACGGTACGACTATGATCAAACCGAGTCTGTAGCTTAAGCACTTCCCGATTCTCACCAATGAGGTCCTGATAAACCGGATTTACTTCGCCAAGTCCAAGTGCTTTAACAGATTCCTGCAAGTCACCAATATCAATACGCTCTTCGTAGGAAACTGTCATTTCATCACCACCAGTAAAGTCAATGCCCATGATATTTTCGTGGTGAACAACCACACTGACAACACCGGCGATCACCAGTAACCAGGAAGCCGCAAAAGCCGGCTTGCGAAACTTGAAGAAATCGAGCTGCTTTTGAGTAAAAATAGTTAGACCTAGAATCTTTGTGACACCTAAACGATATACCAACAAATCAACCAAAAAACGGGTAACCACCAGCGCGCAGAAAATGGATGCGCAAATACCAATCGCAAGTGTAAGACCAAATCCTTTGACCGGTCCGGTACCCAAAAAATAGAGTATCAAAGCAGTGATCAGCGTAGTCACATTGGCATCGACAATCGTAGAAGTCACTTTACCAAAAGCTCCTGAAACTGCATTTCGAATCGACTTGCCTGCACGCAATTCTTCACGGATACGCTCAAAAATCAAAATATTGGCGTCAACCCCCATCCCTAAAGTTAAAACCAAAGCGGCGACACCGGGCAGCGTCAGCGTTGCATCAAAACTGGCAAGGACTCCGAGGACGACAATCACATTCACCGTTGCCGAAAGCACTGCAACCAGACCTCCGAGAAAATAGTAAAACACCATGAAGCCAATTACCAGGATCGCACCCCACATGGCCGCGTTAACTGAACTAGCACGAGTACCTTCGGCAAGCGTTGGACCGACTTCGTACATCTGATCGACACGAAGCTCCACCGAAAGTGGGTTATTCAATACATTTGCCAGATCAATTGCTTCTCGCTGAGAATAACTGCCTGTGATTTGAGCATTGTTTGAAAGTACTGCTTGTACCGTTGGCGCTGAGTAGAGTTTGCCGTCCAGCACAATCGCCAATGGTTTTCCAACCAACTTCTCTGTGACTGCCCTCAATGTGTCGGCTCCGTCGCTAGTCATTTCCAAATTAACCTGAAACCCACCGTTTGGCGTCTGCGAAACAAATGCTTCATCGACAATCTCACCAGTTGCTTCGGGAATCATCTTTACAAATAATCGACGTTCACGAATATCACCAGTCTCCCGGTCGGTGATTTCCTCAGCAAGTACTTCGTAGCCGATCGGATAATCCTCTTTCGGAGTTATATCGGGTCGTAAAGTTTCATGCACCGCACGAAATTCAAGGCGTGCAGGCTTTTTTAATTCTTCCAACACTTCCGGGTTATCTTTGGTAGAAAGACCGGCAATCTGTATTTCGATCGCATTGTCCCCAACAGGTCGGATGATCGGCTCGGCGACACCGCGTCCATCAAGCCGATTTCCCATAATTTCGATAGCGTCTTTAAGTTGCTCTTCCTGCTCGTAGGGGCTTAGATTGGATTGAGTCGCTTCATCCAGTTTCAGCGTCACACCGACACCTCCTTTAAGATCGAGACCAAGACGCAGATTGCTCTGAGAGGAATCCAGCAGATGCTTCAGGAGAATATCGTTACGTTTATTCTGATTAGGTACGTCCTGTAGATTAATGTCCGGGAAATAAACTGCAAAGTCGACGTCTTCTTTCTCACCAATCTCCCGCAGCGCCAGAAAAAGAGTCTTAGACTTTTTTTCTGCGACGCGCTGCTGCGCACGTTGAACAATGTCTAAAAACGCAGAGACATCAACGGTTTCCTCAGTGTTTTCGATTGTGTAATCTTCGGTAGCAGACCTCTCCACGATATAATCATCGAAAGGACGATCCTTGAGTGGAAAGATTTCTGCAATGCACCAGAAGATGAGCACTGCCGTCAAAATGAACTTCCATAAAATATTACCAGACATAATTATTTAGATGGTTTTTGGTTAAGGAGCATTACTTCTTTTCAACTGCGTCGACCTTTTTAGAAACAAACTGTTTGCCAAGCTCAACTTTTGTACTGTCAGCAACTTCGACAACAAATCGATCTTTTTTGACGTGAGCGATAGTAGCAAAAATTCCCCCTGTCGTAACGATTTTGTCGCCTTTTCTCAGTTCCGTAACCATTTTGTCATGTTCTTTTTGACGTTTGCGCTGAGGGGCAATCAGCAAAAACCACATGCCCGCAAACAAAAGGATAATCGGCAAAAATGAAGTAAGGCCACCACTTGGAGCAGCGCCTTGTGCAAGTGAAAAAGAAGATGCAATTGATAACAACATAGTTCAATGTAGATTAGGAAGCGTGCAAAACAAAGACAGTCATCCGCAGATGGCAAGTATTGATTCCCGGTAGGGTAGAGAATGCAGAGTGGCGGCAAAGGCCAATTCCCGTAATCCCACAAGCGCTAACTTAATGCTTTGTAGGCCCTAAATCTTAGTTTTAAATGGCAATTACGGAGGTCATCCGAGCCCCATTACCTTGGCTGCATCAGTGCGGTGCTCACAGGCTAACTCAGGTTCATTGGATCAACATCGATTTGCTCAATCACGTCTTTATCCAATTTAAATTCACTGCGAAGCTCTGTCAGACGATCAATGACCGAGCTTATACCGGGCATAAAATACCAAAGCTGAAAGCGGTACTCATCCCGGATTTTTTCGATGGGCGCTGGAGCAGGCCCACGGATCTCAAGTTTATTTCCTAGTTCGCGCTCGACCAGTCGAGTCCACTGCTCGATGTAAAAACTAACTTTTTCAGGATTACGTCCTCGAAACAGATGACGAATCAGATGGCGAAAGGGCGGATATTGAAATTCACGACGCTGTTCCAACTCTTCCAGCTGAAATCCCTCAAAATCGGACTTTCGCGCAAATTGAATCGGGGCAGCATATGGCGTATGCGTCTGAATGACAACCTCCCCCGCACGATCCCCTCGACCTGCTCGACCGGAAACCTGAACAATCAGTTGAAATGTGCGCTCGGCTGCTCTAAAATCCTCAATGTGCAATGAACGATCTGCGTCAATTAGGCCGACCAATGTAACATTTGGAAAGTCCAGACCTTTTGCAATCATCTGGGTGCCGACGAGTATGTCGATTTTGCCAACACGGAAATCGCTCAGAATTTCTCGATAACGGTTTTTTAGCGACATTGAATCCGCATCCATTCTATAAATGCGGGCCCTGGGCAGTATTTTTTGAACGACATCTTCAATTTTCTGAGTCCCTTTGCCGCGCATGCGAATATTTTCAGAATTGCAGCTGGGACAGCGAAAAGGAGTGGGCTCCTCTTCGCCGCAAAGATGGCAACGTAGACGTTTGTCTGTACGGTGATATGTTTTTGGAATGCTACAGTGCTCACACCCCGCGACGTAGCCACAATCAGGACAGAGCAAACTGGTTGAGAAACCGCGGCGATTGAGAAAAAGTATGCTTTGTTCCTTTTTCTCAAATCGATCAATCAGTTTTTCTGCCAGCATTTTGGATATTAACGATTCAGGCTTCTCCGGAGCGCTTTCCCTGCACATGTCAATCACGTGAATTTTGGGCAATTCACGGTCGTCAACACGCTTTAGCATCCGGTTAAGCATGTACTTGCCCTTCTCTACGTTATACAGCGATTCAAGCGACGGTGTTGCAGAACCCAGCACGCAGACTGCATCATTTAAAAACGCACGATAAACGGCAATATCGCGACCATTGTAACGCGGCGAGTCCTCCTGCTTGTAAGCGGGTTCATGTTCTTCATCAACAATGACCAATTTCAGATTATTAACCGGAGCAAATACCGCTGATCGTGCTCCCACCACGACATTCGCGGCTCCACTTGCAAGCGCTTTCCATGCATCATAGCGTTCCCCTTCCGACAAATGACTGTGCCATACGACCGTTCGCACCCCACGAGCTTCAAGACGACTGCGTACACGACCAACCGTTTGTGGGGCAAGCGCTACTTCCGGCACGAGAAAGACTACGCCACCTTTTTCGGCGACTACTTTTTCAATAGCTTGCAGATAAACCTCTGTTTTTCCAGAACCGGTAACGCCATGCAGTAAATGTACTTTGAATTTGTCTTTTTCCAGTGAACTGCTGATGGAATCGACACATTGTAACTGTTCTTCAGTCAGATTATATACCAAACTTTCTACGACGGTTTCCGCTCGACCCAGCTCGTCTCCATAGGCAATACGGTCTTCCTCCAGGGCTTCGTCTTTGAGAAAACCGTTCCTTACAAGACAATCGCAGACGGAGCTACTGATCTTCAATTGCTTGAGTACGTCCGCACGCGCAACAGGTTTATCAAGTTTTTGTATGTAATCGAGTAAAGCTGCCTGCTTTGGAGCTCGTCTCTTAAGCGCCACCCAACTTTCATCAGTGGGTACTTTCTTAATGGAAAGGTAACGCCGTGTCTTTGCCTGCATCCCTTTTCGGATTGTGGCAGGTATGATTGCTTCGAGAATGGTTTCGGCATTTGAGGCGTAATAGTTTTTTGCCCAGTGAAAAAGCTGCATCAAATCAAGCGGCAAGACTGGATGAGGCTGTACCACTTCGATTACCGACTTCAATTTTATAATCGGTATTTCCTGATTTGTGCCGAATCTTGCAACGATACCCAGTTCAGTACGGCGACGCAGTGGAATACTCACCAACGAACCCACTTGCAAAGAGTTACGAAACTGCGCTGGAACTTTATAAGCAAGCGCTTTATCCAAACCAGAGATAGCAATTACTTCGACAATTTCCGTGTCGCTCATTGGACCATCAACCATGGATGCTACAATCGATCAATTAATCTTCAAATCATCACACATCTTTTTGAAACCGTGATAATCCTGTAAATTTGCCAGATCGGGATCATGGCACATCCATACATAGTCATCGTATCCAAAAGTAATTGCCGCTCGCAGTGATTTGAGCGCATCCGCTTTTCGATTCTTTAAAGCTAAGCTACATGCTAAATTGTAGTGCGTAGTCGGATCTTCCGGATTTAATCGGACCAGCTTTCGATCCATACGCAAACCTTGATCAATCTGACCAGTCTCCGTGTAAAGGTGAGCCAACATAGATGCAACTCTAAAGTCCTTGGGCATGCGTTTATGCAGGTCTTCAAAGAAGCTTAACTCAAAATTAAGTTTATCCGTTTTCATCTTAGTATTGAATAGTCATCACTGCTAAAATTATTTGCCAGATCAAACTTTAAAGAGTCTCAGACTTACAAAAGCTGATCTCTTTCAAGTCCCAAGGTAATTTCATTTGGCTTGTACCTTGTTGAGAGCTTGGAAAGCAATGGTCGGATCCCTCTGGCATCGTTCTTGAATCTCGGTCCAACACCGTGTTGGATACGCCAGTGACTTGATCGTAATCAGGCACACTCGCCGGTGATGGTGGCTCCTTCGAGATTGATTTTGGCGTAGAGTTCCAAGGCCACGCTTTGTTCACCTTTGGGTACGTCCATTGCCGTGAGGATACGCAGTGCGTTGCCCAGTACCAGAAATCGCCTGTTTTGAACGATCAGACCGAGGCGTTCGGCGCGTTGTTGATCGGTCCAACTGATATATGCCTCCCGGTCGGCCAGATTCCAGCAAGCCGGCCCCAGTCCAGTAGCACAACCCATTGGTCTTGGTACTCAACAACCTGTATGAGTTGACGCCCCTGTGGACAGTCGCCAAGATAATGCTCTTGTTCGAGCAACTCACCGGCTCGGTCATATTTTTCGTCTTTGAGAGGACGAACGGTTAGATCTTTTAAGAGAAAAACGGAAGGATCTGTTGTGAAGGGTGT
>CAZUYZ010000058.1:0-24609 GCA_964624365.1 uncultured Puniceicoccaceae bacterium | reverse complement strand
AAGCAGCCCACGATAGGTTGTTGGTGATGAAGACCATTTCAACTTCCTTACCGTTTACTTCGACCCGGGCGACAATCCGACGCAGGCAGGCGCTTTGAAATTACAAAATTGAAATTTTCACAGTAAAATAAACCCCTTCTCATGGAAGTAGAATTAGTTGCTTAAAAACAGTCAAGGATTGTCAAAAAACTTTAAACAGACTCTAGGGCTTGAGTAAAATTTTGCCTAGTCGCGGACGCTTATCGTGCTCAATTGCGGCTTTATATTCCGCAAAAGAATATCTTGCTTCTACAGGCAATCGAAGTGTGCCTTCACGCATCATTTCGTACACAGCCGCCATAACTTCGTTGCAGGCTTGCGGGCCAGCTTGACGCATCCACTGATCCCACCAAAATCCGGTGAGCCGAACACGATTGAAAATTAGAAACCGTGTTGGGAAGCGTACTAAGTCGCCAACCATACCACCAAAAGTCACCTGCATTCCACCATCGCCAAGCGCTTTAATCTGATCAATCGCACTCTCGCCGCCGACCGAGTTGAGAGCCAGTTGAATCGGTTCTCCGCCAGTTAACTCATCAGCCTGTTCTGTCCACTTGCTGCCTTCTAAGACGACATGGTTAGCGCCCATTTTTTTCAACGGTTCAATAAGCTCTTTACGCCTCACTTGGCTAATCGTCTTTAAGCCCATTGCCTGAGCCATCTGGATTACTGAAAGGCCAACAGCTGAGTTACCTGCATTCTGCAGAATCCAACTGTGAGACTTCAGATCGATCAATTTCTTCAGCAAACAGTATGCAGATGGTGGATTGATGAATGAAAGCGCTGCCTGATCAATCGGTATGTCTCCGGGCACCTCAAGTAAATTGTTCGCCCGCATACACGCAGTTTCCTGCCAAGCCCCGGAATCCAAAAAGCGCACTCGTGTGCCAAGCGCAACATTATCTACACCGGTCCCGAGCGCTTCAACTTCACCAACACCTTCTCTGCCGGCAATTGCCGGCAATTTGCGCAACCGTCCGTAACTACCATTGATCATTCCGTAATCAGATGGATTGATCGTTGCAGCTAACAGGCGAACACGAACTTCACCTTCCTGAGGAGCCAGCTGATCAACCGTTTCCAGGCGCAAGACTTCAAGTGGGTTACCGTGTTCGTGATAACATATCGCTTTTTGTGTAGTCGTAGCCATGCGACACTTCAACAAAATTGAGAATACTTTCTATGCGAATAAATAACCGGTACTTACTGAAGGCTTGTTGATACGGCGGCTAATGTTTTATCGGACAAGGAAAGTATTTTGTTATTCAGTTCGTTCCGCGCGCTCTTGGGCATCGGCCTCGATCGTAGCAAGCAATGCCTGTATACTAGCTGTGGTTTCAGCTTTTACAGTTGGCAGGTCTTCCGGATTGGAAACTGCGCCGCGACCAAATAAGTAGAATTTAATCTTAGGCTCAGTTCCTGAACCGCGCATCGCGTAACTATAACCATTGCTAAGCTCCAGGACATAAAAATCCTGAGGGGGGATTTTTTCACCATCTGTATCGATAATCTCATCTTTGCCAAAATCAGTAAATTTGGTTACAGTCAGATCTCCGAGTGTCTTCGGCGGATCGCTCCGATACGATTCGAGAATTCGTTGAATCTTTCGGCTTCCGACAGCTCCCTCAAATTGTAGATTAAGATTTTTCTCTTCGTAGTAGCCGTGCTGTAGATATAGAGAATCCAGATACTCAGTGAAATTCATTTCCTGAGCTTTCAAATAGGCAGCTAGCTCACAAAAAATTACAGCCGCTGCATTTGCATCCTTATCCCTAACCTTGTTGCTGACCAAATAACCATAACTTTCCTCACCGCCAAAAACGACAAATGTTGAATAATCAAGAAGCGTATCAACACGTGTCCAGATGTTACACGCATCGTAGTCGATCTCAACACCTTCTTCTTCGTAGATACCTTCTTTCATTTTTGCCTCGTAAGCAGCCAGTTTTGCGCCAATCCACTTAAATCCCGTCAAAGTATTAACCGACCGGATGCCATAACTGTTGGCAATTGCCTCTTGCAACGGACTGGTGACAAACGTCTTAATCAGTGCAATATTGTCACCGCCGGCTTCAGGGATAATTTCACCTTCTTTAAGTGTTGAAATGCGGTAGTCTGCAAGTAACGCGCCGATCTGGTTTCCTGTGAGCAATATCATTTCACCTTCTCGGTTGCGGACAGCGACCCCCATACGATCCGCATCCGGATCAGTCGCAATAACAACATCGGCTCCAACTTCATTCGCCTTGGCAATAGCCATTTCCAGTGCTTCTGCATTCTCCGGATTAGGCGACTTTACTGTTGGAAAACGCGGGTCCTGCACCATTTGCTCAGGAACTTCAATAACCTCGACCCCGAGTTCTTTTAAAACAGGTAGCGTGCTTTTGGCACCAGTCCCATGAATCGGCGAGAAAACAACACGAGGCGCTTGATTGGACAACACTTCTTTGTCCATAACAATTTCGTGAAGAACATCCAAATAGGCGCTTTCTTCATTTGGATAAACCGTGCGTATGGGTTCAAGGTCGACGCTCAGAAACTCAGTAGCTTCAGACAATTTCACCTTGTTCACCTGATTCACGATGCCATCCACATGCGGTGCAATCACCTGCGCGCCATCATCGAAGTAAACCTTAAAACCATTATCATGCGGAGGATTGTGACTGGCCGTAATTACAGCCCCACAGTTTGCGATAGTCTTACGAACAGTAAAGCTAAGCTGCGGTGTGGAACGGGGACCATCAAAAACCAGCGCCTGTCCGCCAAGCTTGCACCAGGTTGAGGCTGATAATTTACAAAAATACCGGGAAAAGTGCCTCACGTCATGAGCGATCGCAAAGCAGGGCAGCTCGTAACTTTCAATCTCATGCAGGTAATTTTTCACGTACCGAAAAAGTCCAATGGTTGCCCGTAGAATGGTAAAATCGTTGAGCATATTGGAGCCAACAGCAGCATGTTCCGGGGTACCCATCTCAGAAGGTGTGCCCATCTCAGCGGCAGTTGTAATCTGCCCGATGGTACGTCCGCGGATACCGCCTGTGCCGAATGCAAGATTTTTGTAGAAGCGATCATTTAGTTCATCCCAGGCTTCTCTCTCCAACAGCTCTGCAATGCTGGCTTGTGTCCAGTCAGGCAAAAAGTCGGCTCCAGCCCAATTCTTAAGATTTTCCAAAGTGCTTTCTAATAAAAAACCTTTGGTTTCAATCGATTTAATTTCTTCGAGTAAGCTCATAGCATTTGAAAACAGATTTCGCAGAATATCATAGTACATGGTTAGGGATGGCAAGTCTAAGAACCTGTCTATGACTTTAGAGCGGAAGACCTATTGCGGTCATATATGTATAGCTTGAAATTACTCGTACGCTCAAATTTCGTTAAAAAGGTAGCACAGAAGAGTGCGTCCTCGCACCGCATCGAATGCTCACATTTTAGTGCGCACCGAGACGGTACTGCTCCTACGTCTGTCTAGGTAATTCTAAGCTTAGCTACATATTTGCCAAAGCTAACGATTTCGGTAAATCTCCAGGGCTTCCGGCATTTGCGCCCAAAGTTTCCGAATACGCGTCTCGCCTGCTGGATGTGTTGAAAGAAACTCCGGAGGTGCTCCGTCTTTTTTGCTCAAGGCTTCAACACGCTCCCAGAAAGTTATCGCCGCATGGGGGTCGTAGCCCGATTCCGCAGTGTATAACAGACCAATTGCGTCGGCTTCGTTCTCATGTTTTCGACTGTAGGGCAGCATCAACCCCAGCTCCGCACCTGCGCCTACTGCTGATAGGACTGCCTGGCTTTCATAGTAGCCCAAACCAACGACGCTAAGCGCTACTGATCCGATACGTAGGAAAATGGAAGTTAAACTTTTCTGCGAAAAGCGTTCGTTGCTATGACGGGCAGCAACATGAGCAATTTCATGACCGATAACAACCGCCAGTTCGTCATCATTTTGGATAATCCTTAGAATCCCGGTGTAGATTCCGACTTTACCACCTGGCATTGCAAAGGCATTGATCTGGTCGTCATTGTCAAACACGACAAACTCCCAGTCTGCATTGGGTATGTCACTCTTGGCTACTTCAGCAATTCGCCAACCGACTTTCTTTACTCGTGCATTATAGTCCGGATTAAGGGAAATGGGCTCGTTGAGCTTTATCTTCACAAATTCATCCGCAGACGCTGCTGAAAGCCTACTTTCGGACACAAGATTCAGCGCGGAACGGCCCGTTTTCGGAACCGTATAGCATCCGGAAAGTCCAAGAATCAAGCCAAGTAGAAAGCCGTATGACAAAAGCTTTTTCATTGTGTCGACAGAAGGTGATAATTTTACATCGATTAATCAATCACATTCATAGCCTGGAGCTAGTACATCATAACACTTATAATTTCGCATTTTAAATTTTTCTTGCAGCTCGCAGCTTCAGCGATCGATTTATTCGCTACAGGATGATGAATACCTCGAAGCTTGCTTCGTTCATAAATTTCAAATCTGTGATTTCTAATTTCAAATACCTCGGGGCTTGCCCCGAGGATATTTATGCGCCTCTAAAGATATGCGGTCGCTACGAAGTTTTACATGTTACGCTGCACTAGAAGTGAATGTAGCTCCAAACGTCTATAGGCCTTTTTCTTTGCTATTCGTGACCAGAATCACTTTCGTATCCGCTTTATGCTCCTTCAGGCTCTAAGCTACAAATATTTCCTATACATTTTTCAGAATGATTACAATTAACCAGGTCTCTCACAACTTTGGCAAAAAAACTCTTTTTAACAAAATCAATACGGTTATCAGCTCGCACGATCGCATTGCTCTGGTAGGCTCCAATGGTTCCGGGAAAACCACTCTACTGCGCATGCTTATGGGAGAGCTCGAGCCGGAGTCCGGCTCCGTTGATAAGCTGGACCACGTGAACATTGGGTATTTACCACAGGACGGTATTTCAGTTTCCGGAAACACACTTTTTACCGAAGCAGAGAGTGCTTTTGGCAACATTAAGGAATTGCAGGGGAAGATTGAAAAGGCCGAAGCCGACATGCTGGAGATGGACACTTCAGAGGAAGCATACTATGACTTAATCGATCAGATTGGCGAGTGGGAACAGCAGCTCGAAAACTATGAGCCAAGAAAAATGAAGTCCCGCATCGAACGAATCCTCATGGGTATGGGCTTTTCGGAAGAGGACTTCGGGCGTGACACTGGTGAATTTTCCGGTGGGTGGCAGATGCGCATCGCTCTTGCCAAGCTCCTACTCAAGAACCCATCGCTTCTGATAATGGACGAACCGACCAATCACCTTGATATTGTGTCCCAGCACTGGGTCGAACAATATTTGAAGCACTATCAGGGCGCATTGATTATTATCTCACACGATCGCGCATTCCTCGACGAAATCACGAATCGCACCCTCGAACTCAAACTTGGCAATCTCAATAGCTTTAAGGGCAACTACAGCTTTTATGTCGCCGAAAGTGAGAAACGACTGGAAAACTTGCGTAAAGCTTATGCAAACCAGCAAAGGGAAATAAAAGAGACGAAGGAGTGGATTGCCCGATTCCGTTCCAACGTTAAGAAGGCTAGCATGGTACAGAGCCGTATCAAAGCACTTGAGAAGGTAGATCTGATAACGATTCCTCGCGAGGAAAAGAAAATATTCTTTCGCTTCCCGCCGCCTCCACCAGCCAGCGCCAAGGTCATCACCATTTCTGACCTTTATAAAGCCTATGGTGATAACGTTATTTTCAACGGACTCGACCTGCGTATTGACAAAGGCGATCGCATCGCAGTCGTTGGAGTCAACGGGGCGGGTAAATCCACTCTGGCTCGTATCATGGCAGACGCAGAGCCATATCAAAGCGGCGCCGTAGAAAAAGGCATCAATACCGTGGTCGGTTACTTTGCTCAGTCGCAGGCCGAAGAACTTAATCCGGAAAACACCGTGCTCGAGGAAGTCGAAGCCTCAGCAGCCGGCAATTCGGATGCCAACCCACGGGCAGCGCTGGGCGCTCTACTCTTCAGTGGTGATGAAGCGTTAAAGAAAACTGCAGTACTCTCCGGTGGTGAAAAAAACCGAGTTGCTTTGGCAAAAATGCTAATGCATCCCTGCAATTGCATGATTTTGGATGAACCTACTAATCACCTCGACATCAAATCAAAGGAAGTACTTCAGGAAGCCATTAATCTTTTTGATGGCACCGTTATACTTGTCAGCCACGACCGCGCATTTCTCGATGGAGTCGTTAATAAAGTTCTTGAAGTCTCTCCCGGCAGTACTCGAATGCTGACCTGTAATGTTTCAGAGTATATTGAACGCCTGGAGCAGGAAACCGCTGAAAATAATGGCAAGTAGTATGTCTCCACGAAACTCCACATACCTAATCTTTAAATCAAAAATTCGAAAATTTGGGTAAGAAACATGCTATTTTTTTTGCTTTCTCAAGATTCAATTAGCTGACATTTAACTACTCAGACTATGACACTTTTTCAGGCAACTCTCATAACGGGCATTTTTCTGATTTTTGCAGGTGGGCACTATCTGTGGCACGGTCCGAAGACGGAGACTCATACCAAAGCGTTCCCACGCTCTCAATCAGCTGCTTTTTTGCTGCTTGGTACAGCTGCAGCTTGGTTCCTCTGCATAATTATGCACCTTGGCCCTGCTGATTTTGGGCAGTACAAACATTTGCTTTTTCTAATATTTCTGGTCACAGCCGTTGGCTCGTTTTACTATGTACCTGACTTCCTTGTGGTACGCGGACTGGCGGCACTCATTTTGCTGATCTCTTCCGTACTTTTGGATGCTGCCTACATGCAGGAATCTAGGACGCGTCTCTTTCTGGTTACCTTTGTTTATCTGATGATTGCATTGTCAATCTATCTTGGAGCCAGCCCTTATAGACTCCGAGATTTCTTTGACTGGGTTTATGAAAAAGAGAGTCGTCCGCGCGTAGTTGGAGGCGCACTTTTTGGCTATGGAGTTCTTTTAGTGGGCATTACGCTTACCTACTAATTGTCATGGATGGTAATAATATTCATCAAGCGGGTCTTTTGATCGTTGTCTCTGGCCCAGCAGGAAGTGGCAAAACAACGCTTTGCGAACGCATGCTTAAGGAAAAATCAAGCATTTCTCGAGTGGTGACTTCAACGACACGTACACCTCGAAGAGGTGAAAAAGACTGTATTGACTATCATTTTTTTGATCACGCGACCTTTGAAAAGAAAGTCGCAAACGATGAGTTTTATGAGTACGCCAGAGTCCACGGTAATCTCTACGGTACGTTAAAAAGCGAAGTGCAGGAAAAATTGGCTACCGGCATGGACCTTATGCTAATTATCGATGTGCAGGGCGCGGCTTCTTTGCGCAGGAAAGCTGCCGATGATGTACTTCTAAACAGCCGTCTGGTCACAGTATTTATACTGCCACCGAATATCCAAGTCTTGGAACGACGTTTGCGTGATCGAGCAACCGATAAAGACGATGAAATACAAAGACGCTTAGAGGTAGCGGTTGAAGAAATGAAGCAAGCCCACCACTTCAAGTATTGCTTGAAGAGTTCCTCCCGCGACGAAGACTTCGAGAAACTCAACGCCATATATCAAGCTGAAAAAATGCGTAATTGTGCAGATTTGTAGCCATCTTTGATGCTGGTTTAGCATCTTTGTGTAATGCTGACAGCCTATTCACCTTATGACCACTGCATCGGAAGAATTGTAAACTCCTCTTCGTGGAACCTCAGGGCAATCGCTTTTAAACCTGAAAGATTGTTCATGGCAGATACCTGAAAAGCAGAGTTGGATTTTTCCAGGGTCAAAGTATAAACACCATGGCCTTTTTTCCATTTGAACCACTCGGTGTAGTCAATGACGGCAGGATCGTAAAATGTCATATAACCATAGTGAAGACCTGCGAAGTTACTCATCATGGGTAAAACCAAACCTTGCAGATGAACGCTTTAAAGACCTTAATGACAGCTTGATTAGGTTAAATTTTTCACACCGTTGACCATGCCGGAAAAGTTTTGCTAATTTAAACAGGTTCTAAGAAATCATAGCTTCAAAACCGCCTATACACTTGATGCTGAGCAATTATTTCACAATATATATTTAGTAATGAACAACAGTGTTATCGCAGTGAGTGTAAAGGGGATAATGCCCACTTCGAGCGGCTGTGCGGTGTTTTTGGGTAATGACCAAAAGACATTTGTAATCTATATGGATACCGTAATTGGCCACGCTATTCAGCGTACCATGAATAGTGAATCCGTTCAGCGACCAATGACGCACGATTTGATGCTCACCTTGCTGGACGGACTAGGAGCAACGGTTGAACGTGTGATCATAAATGATGTGAAAGATGGTACTTTTTTTGCGCGACTCATTGTTTCGATGAAAAATGAACTCGGCAAAAAAATCGTTGAGGTAGATGCCCGTCCCAGTGATTCCATTGTTCTGGCGCTAAGCACTCAGAGACCACTGTATGTTGAAAAAAAAGTGTTTGATGACGTTGACGATATGAAAGAAATATTAAACAAGATCGTCAAAGATAACGATTAGGCAGAAAGTTAAGAGTCTGTCGGACTTAGAAAGAAACAGTCAAAAAGTAATGGCAAAGTCAGCTTGATTTGCCCAATGTATGGGCATGGGAGCAAGATTTGTAAACATAGATCGAGATACGCCGCAAGGTAACTTCATTTATATTTAAAATCTGTTTTGAAACCTAAACGAATCGAATTTTGGTCCTCCACGGAATATTCCGGCTTCCTCGAAGGTCTGATGCGTGAACTACCAGCGCATGGACTCGAGACGCGGCAACGGTTTCAGATTTTGGAGGTAAGTTACCGAGGGGTAAAGTCGCCGCTGGAAAGGCTTTTTTTGCGAGTACGACAGTATTTGGTGTATCCACTTCAGTTGATTTGCACGTTACTCTTTGAACGTTTTTTTCGACGGCAGTCTGATGTCTGTGTTGTTTCAACCAATACCTTTTATGCGCCTTTGCTGGCAACATTTCTGCATCCTAACGTCGTACATTTGGTCTATGATTTATTTCCAGAAGCGATGATTCATTCGGGCAAATGGAAGGATGGTTCGCTAAAAGTAAAATGTGTTTGCTGGATCACAAGAAAGACGCTTTGGCGTGCTCGCATGAATGTCTTCCTTGGACAGCGCTTGAAAGAGCATGTTGAGTCTCAATATGGTGCGCTTTTAAATGCTACGGTTATCGAAGTTGGGGCTGACCAAACTTTGTTTGGAAGGAATGGAAATGCTGAAAAGTTAAAGACGGGTGTGGAGATTCTCTATTGTGGTAATCTGGGAAATTTACACGATACTGAGACAATATTCTCTTTTTGGAAAAAACTTACAGTGAGTTTGGAACAAAAGCTCTTGAACTTTAGATGGAGGTTTAATTGCTCTGGACCAAAGCAAGCAGAGCTGGTTGCAGTCCAGAAGCTTTTACCGAGTGAACTGAAAAACAGGATACAAATCGGCGGTGGATTGAGTCAATCCGAGTGGATTGCTGCCATGAAAACGGCCGATATTGCGCTGGTTACCATGATGCCCGGATCGGAATCGGTGGTTATGCCAAGCAAGGCCTATTCAGCAATGATGGCAGGGCAGTCGATCCTGGCAATCGCCCCTGAAGAATCTGATTTGGTCGATATGATCAAAGCCGTAGATTGCGGCTGGTGGATTGAGCCAGGTAATGTAGATGCATTGGAAAAGGTGTTGATAGACATTTGTGCGAATACTGATGAGATTCTGAAAAAGGGTGTTCGCGCTTATATTTATGCACACGAGTGCTTAGGACAGGATGTCTTGGCTGAGAAATGGCGAAAGCTTTTGGATGGATTTTAGAGCTTATATTTCGGCAAAAACGCTGCTTCTGAGCAAAGACAAAGGGCTAAATCAACAGCTGATAAGCCAGATCAGACCAAAAGAACCAGAGAACTAGAATAACTCAATCAAGCGGAGAACAAATGAATCCGTTGGTGCTAAGGAACCGTCAGCAAATAAAAGGGCGGGACTGTGTTCCGTGACACTCGTTATTTATGCATACTATCACAAAAAAAGACCCTTTTATTTATTTACAATTACTAAACTGGACAAGAGCGACTCAGCATTGTTTACCTTACCTTCGGTTACCTGAGCGTTTTTTACCTTGTAGGCGATTATTGTTGCGGCTGCGATTTTGCTTATTCGGTGCCGGACGAGTTTTGTTTGAACGCTTCGCTGGATGCGGGATAGAAATTTTTTCGCCCTGATTATCCACTTTGAAGAGAGGAATCTCTTTTTTCATGGTTTTCTCAATATCCCAAAGATAACCCTCCTCAACGTCGCTTAAGAGTGAGACTGCATTTCCCGCTTTGCCTGCACGCCCCGTACGACCGATGCGATGTACATAGTCTTCAGGTATGTTGGGCAATTCGTAATTTACAACATGTGGCAGATCAGCAATATCCAGGCCCCGTGCTGCAATATCCGTTGCGACCAGTACACGAATCTGATTTTGCTTAAAGGAATTCAGTGCGCGCTCGCGAGCAGATTGACTTTTGTTGCCGTGGATTGCCATAGCGCCAATGCCTTTATTTTCTAGGTAGGCCGCAAGACGGTTCGCTCCATGTTTGGTACGAGTGAAGACAAGCACCTGTGACCAATTGTCCGCTTTTATAAGGGTAGTCAAAAATTGTGGTTTTGCTTTTTGGCTCACGATATAAGCCTCCTGATCTACACGGTCTGCGGTTGCATTCCGCGCTGCAACTTCGACTTCGATGGGATTGTGCAACATGGAATCGGCAAGCTTTTTTACCTCCTTGGAGTAAGTGGCTGAGAAGAAAAGATTTTGCCGCTTTGCCGGAAGTAGCCGCAAAACCTTTTTGATGTCGTGGATGAAGCCCATGTCCAGCATTCGATCTGCCTCATCCAGCACCAGAAATTCAATTCCGGAAAGATGTGCATCACCACGCTGGCAAAGATCGAGCAAGCGGCCAGGGGTGGCCACGATAATATCGAGGCCGCGGCGCAGAAGATTTATTTGCGGCTGAAAACCAACGCCACCAAAAATCACAGCTGAGCGCAGCGCCATGCCTTGTCCATAATCTTGGATACTTTTGTGTACTTGAGCAGCGAGTTCGCGGGTGGGCGTCAAAACGAGTGCACGGGGACGCTTGTATTGACCATTAAACTCAGAACTCGCGAGAAGCTGTAGCATCGGCAAGCTAAATGCAGCTGTTTTACCGGTGCCGGTTTGTGCGCCGCCAAGGACATCTCGTCGTTCCAAAACAGCAGGAATCGCCCGCGCCTGTATCGGTGAAGGCTCAGTGTAGCCTTTGGCTTCGACAGCTTTAACAAGTTCGGGAAGAAGTCCCAATTTGGAAAATGACATAAAAGTTAGCGAGAAAAAATCGGGAGCATATAGTTTAAGGGCCGCAATCATCTTCTGAATTTCAGCTTATGACGCTGCTTGCAAGAGTTGAATCTCGATAACTCTGTAACGGCGCCTTTTATTCTTAAACCCTTATAGTAGACTCTGGCTCTGCTTTGTAGTCAACCATTTCGGCGAGTCAGGCACTGAACACGAACCACCACGAATTTCTGGCCAAGTACTACGTAGTTGACAAGCCTGAATCTAGTCGCTGAAGGACTTCCCCAACCAGATAGATGGAGCCAGTAATAACTATTGTATCGCCTGGTTCGCCTATTGTGCATGCTTCCGGCAGCGGAAAAAGTGTGGTTACCTTTGCTTGCTCAAAGGGTACGTTTGCTTCTTCAGGAATATATTTCTCCAGCGCCTTGGCAGGTGTAGCATTGGGTTGCTGTGGTGTTAACAGATATAGATTACGTGCATAATGGGCGACAATGGGCACTAGACTGCGAGCTCGCAGTTCATTTGTTGTACCAACTGCGATAATTGGTTTAAGTTGGTTCTCTTGAATTAAGGCTTCCAAGTTTTGCTTCAGCATTTCAGCGCCTTCCTGATTATGAGTGACATCAAGAATGAGGGTTTTGTTATCAATTTTAAATGTTTGCCATCTCCCGGCCCATCGAATGGTTTTCAAGATAGAAGCCGTTCTGAAAGAATCGACAGAGAATTCTTTACTAAGTATTTCAGTCGCGTAGGTCGCAACCGCTGCGTTCCATTTCTGAAAAGATCCAACGAGATTGGTTTCCGGTAATTTGTTGGTGTTGGGAAAGCGCTCGCGAATCGAGTAAAGTGGGCTTTTTCTCTCGTTGGCAATACGGCGTATTACAGACTCAGCCTCGTTACGCAATTTCCCGATGAGGACAGGTTTTTCGGGCTTGATGATGCCGGCTTTTTCCACGGCAATTTCTCCGATCGTATTTCCAAGAATTTCCATGTGGTCAAGGCCTATGGAAGTGATGATTGAAAGTTCAGGCTCGACCACATTTGTGGCGTCCAGTCGGCCGCCAAGACCAGTTTCCAGAATGGCAAGATCAACCTTGGCTTCGGCAAAGTGCAGAAAGGCCATTATGGTCATCAATTCGAAAAAAGAGGGGTGGCTCTGTGGATTTTCCGCTTCCATAGCGGCAGCAATGGGCTTTAGTTGCTTTGTATAGAGGATAATTTCAATTTCGGTCAATGGACGTCGCCCTACTTGAATCAGCTCGCGTTCGTGCATCAAATGAGGCGATGTATAGAGTCCAGTTCGGTAGCCGTTGGCTCGATAAATTGCTTCAAGCATTGCACAGGTCGAACCCTTACCGTTGGTTCCGGCGATATGAATACAAGGAAATTTTTTCTCAGGATGACCGAGAGTCGTCGTGATCGAGCGGATACTGTCTAGTCCGTACTTTACACCTTTATCTTTAAGTGAGTTAAGATAGTCACGTGTTCTGGTGTAATCAATTTGGTCGGACATCTTATGATATTAGACCGCATTTTTTTTGGGTCGTCGGTAAAGCAGCTTGAGCAAGTTGATGATGCGGTCACGCATTTCCTGGCGCGGAATGATTAGATCAATCAGTCCGTGTTCCAGCAAAAATTCAGATGTCTGGAAGCCTTCTGGTAAATCCTGCTGAGTTGTCTCTTTGATCACACGTGGGCCAGCGAAGCCTATCAGCGCTTCCGGCTCAGCAATAATGACATCTCCAAGGGAAGCGTAACTGGCCATTACACCTGCCATGGTGGGATTAGTCAGAATTGAGAAGTAAGGTATTTTTTCAGCACTTAATTTTGCCAGCGCTGCGCTGGTTTTAGCTAGTTGCATCAAGCTAAGAATGCCTTCCTGCATTCGAGCGCCACCTGAAGCAGACACAATAATTACCGGAATTTTTTGTTCGACTCCACGTTCGATTGCACGGGTTAATTTTTCACCAGCAGCAGATCCAAGGCTAGCCGCCATAAAGCGAAAGTCCATGACTGCCAGACTAACTTCAATACCGCCCATTTTTCCGATGCCTGAGATGACAGTATCAGTTTCTTTGGTTTTAGTTTGGTTTGCTTTTAACTTTTCTTGGTAAGAACTTGTCGCATTAAATTCAAGTGGATCCATTGAACTGATGGCGATGTCCATTTCCTCAAAAGTGTCTTCATCCAGCATGGAATCAATGCGATCGCGGGCGCTAAGTGAAAAGTGGTACCCACTGGAAGGCACGACCATTAGATTTTCCTTTAAGACGCGGTTATAAATAATTTCACCGGTCTTTGGGCACTTTGTCCAAAGGTCTTTAGGGATGTCCTTCTTTTTAACAGTTACAGTCGAGTATTGTGGCTTTCCAAAGATTGACATAATTAAATTGTTTTATTTGTGACGAAATGGTGAAAACGTCAATGATCAACCGTGTCCCATCGTAGCTACTTTGATGCGATTTGCTCCTTCTCTCCGAAGTACTTTTGCGCATGCATTAAGTGTCGATCCGGTCGTGAATACATCATCAACGATTATGTATTGTTCATCAGGATTTAGAACAGTATTGCTGGCCAAGGCAAAGGCATTTTTTACATTTTGACTGCGGGCCGCTCTATTCAGATTAGTCTGGCTTTGTGTGTACTGGTTGCGGATGAGGAGTTTATCGACTCTGGCGGTACTTCCGGTACAATTGACCAACATCTTGGCAATGTGTTCACTTTGATTGAAGCCGCGTTCTCGTAGCCGGACCGGATGCAAGGGAACGGGTACAAGTATGGCATTTCGAATATACTCCAAATAATGTCTGGATCGGCGAGCGATTCGGGCGAGATCATTTAGGATATACATTCCTCGCCGGTACTTTAATTCATGAAGAAGACTACGCCCGATTCCTTTGGCAATGAAGAGTGTTTTGCCCCGGTCAAAAGCGGGGTCCAGCTCTGCGCAATGCGGACATTTTTTTGCCAGCATGATTTCACCGTAAAACGGATACCCGCAGGTACAGCAGGCGGGCTCTACGCATTCGATAAGATCCTTTGCACATAGCTTACATATGAAGTCGTAAGATGAAGTGTCTGCAGCATCGCCGCAATGAATGCAGTTCCTCGGAAAAAAAAGATCCAATGCTTTTTTTAGGCTAACAGTCACAACTCTGATACTCATAAAATCATTGAAAATCGACAAGCCCATTTCTCAAATCGTATGAACAGGTTCTAAACAACTTGACTCCTGAAGTAAGTTATTCGTTTTCGCTTTATGAATCAAATTAAGGATTTCACCATATATTTGCAGCAACCATCTGCTATATTGCAGATAGTAGTCTAAATTTTCTTTAGCGATGGACAACATACCAAACATATTAGCTGCACGATACACTTCAAAGCCGATGCGGTCTGTATGGAGCACCGAAGGCAAGATTAAGCTGGAACGAGAATTCTGGATTGCCGTAATGCGTGCACAACGAAGTCTGGGCCTAAATATTCCTGAGGAAGCAATAGATGCTTACGAGAGAGTAAAAGATACAATTGATTTGGACTCGATTAACGCCAGAGAAAAAATCAATCGTCACGATGTAAAAGCACGTATTGAGGAATTTTGTGCGCTTGCAGGGCATGAGCATATTCACAAAGGACTCACCAGCCGTGACTTAACTGAAAATATTGAACAGTTGCGCATCATCAAAGCTTTGAAAATCATCCGCAACAAGACCATGGCAGCTTTACTGATCCTTGCCGATCGAGCAGAGGATTGGAAATTGCTGTACTTGACTGCGCGAACCCATAATGTTCCCGCACAGTCAAGTACTTTCGGCAAGCGGCTTTCTATGTTTGGAGAAGAATTGCTTTTGGCGTTCAAAGAGCTGGACGAGAGTATTCAAAATTATCCGGTGAGAGGAATTAAGGGGCCAGTTGGTACGCAGAGTGATTTACTCGCGCTCTTTGGAGACGACATTGCCAAAGTGAACTCATTGGAAAGCCGTATTTTGGATCATTTGGGTATCAAAAATAACTTTAATACAGTTGGCCAGGTCTACCCACGCAGTTTGGACTTTAAGGTCGTTTCGGTATTGGTGAGGCTTGCATCAGGACCGTCCAGCTTTGCCAAAACACTTCGTATCATGGCTGGCCATGAGTTTGCCAGCGAGGGTTTTGCCAAAGGGCAAGTAGGCTCTTCAGCCATGCCGCACAAGATGAATAGTCGCAGTTGTGAGCGATTGAACGGACTTGCAGTGATCTTAAAAGGGTATCTTACCATGACCAGCGAACTGGCTGGTGATCAGTGGAATGAGGGCGATGTTTCCTGCTCGGTAGTGCGTCGGGTCTGCTTGCCTGATAGCTTTTTCGCAATTGATGGACTCCTGGATACTTTCATTACGATTCTCAAGCAAATGGAGGTTTATTCGGAAATGATAGCCTTGGAAAATAAACGCTACGGCCCGTTTCTAGCAACCACGGAAATTTTGATGAAAGCTGTTGAAAAGGGTCTGGGGCGTGAAACAGCGCATGAGGTAATTAAGGAGCATGCTGTGCAAGTGGTGCAGGATCTTAGAGGCGGCAAAATTAGCCAGAATGATTTTGTTAAACGTCTAAGCAACGATTCGCGTTTAGGCTTTTCCGAAGAAATGCTTTCCGAATTGGTAAGCGGAGTTCAGGCAAAGACAGGTTTGGCTGAGAAGCAAGTAGAGCATTTTTGTACGCTTGTTCGCAGAGAAGCGGAAAGGTTTCCCGAAGCAGCTAAATACAAGCCCGAATCAATATTATAACACAAGCCATCCCATAGGGACGCTAGAACGGAAGCAAGCCTTGATCTTTTGTTGATGGAACCCTGATCCTAGAAATTTTAAAAATGACTGATTCAAAAAACTGCTCTCTAATCTTAGCGCTTGATCTTGAAACGCGCGAGTCCGCTCTGGAAATGCTCAAACGCTTGGATTATTCTTTGGAATGGGTTAAAATCGGACTGCAATTATTTACTGCATACGGCCCGGATTTCGTGAAAGAGATTGCCGATCTTGGCTACAACGTTTTTCTTGATCTCAAGCTTCATGATATTCCTAACACCGTTGCGAAAACAGTTCAAAGCATATCAAAGCTACCGGTCAATTTGCTGACACTTCATGCATCTGGTGGTTCTGAAATGCTGAATTGGGCGAACAAGGCTCGCGACGAATACGCACCCGAACTTCAGTTGCTGGCAGTCACTGTTCTCACATCAATGAATGCACAGCAACTTAAGGACTTAAATGTAAGCGCAACCCCTAAAGCACAAGTTCAGCATCTGGCTGGCATAAGTCTGGAATCAGGCATTCAGGGTCTTGTCTGTTCGCCTTTGGAATTATCGATGCTGCGATCTCAGTTCGGTGGCGGTCCAATCATCGTTACACCGGGAATTCGTCCAAAGGGAAGTGACTCGGATGAGCAAAAACGAATTATGACACCGCACGATGCCGCTGCATCCGGAGCAAATTATATTGTAGTAGGCCGCCCGATTCTTAAGGCTGAAGATCCACTAGTTGCTGCGAATGCTATCCAGGCAGAACTTGTTGGATAAAAAGGGCTAGAAGTTGGTTGCTGAGCAATACACGTTATACCATCTAAAAGCTGTAGACAGCATGCCTGATAGTATCCCTATAAACGTGACTGTTACTTCCCCGGCAAAGGTGAACTTGACACTGTCGGTGCATGGTCGTCGTCCAGATGGTTTTCATGAACTCACATCTCTAATGGTTCCTTTGGAGTTCGGCGATACACTGACCATACATACAAGCAATTCCGATAAGGATGTTCTACGCTGCTCAAATCCGGCAGTTCCTTTGGGTTCAGAAAATCTAATTCTCAAGGCGGCGCATGCATTTCGGGCACGGTCGAATCAAGCAGCGTATTTTAAGTTTCATCTGGAAAAGAAGATTCCGATGGGAGGGGGCTTAGGAGGCGGGAGCAGTAATGCTGTTGCTGCACTTTCCGGGATGAATCAGCTGCTGGACAAACCGTTAAGTACAGAAGCATTACATGAGCTTTCAGCTCAACTAGGGTCGGATTGCCCTTTTTTCATCGATGCAAAGCCTGCCTGGATTTACGGCCGCGGCGAACGCATTGAACCGTTAAATCAAGATTTAAGTGACCAATTAAAAGGCGTACCTCTGGTACTGTTTAAGCCGAACTTTTCCGTAAATACTGCCTGGGCCTTTGGATGTCTGGCTGCAAATGCGGCGGAAAACTACCAGCCCGACCCAGTTGATGTTGTTCATTTGGAAAGTTCGATCCGTTCTGGCGCTCTGGATACGCTTGTATGCAACGCTTTTGAGAAACCGGTTGGCAGCAAATATCTGGCGCTGCCGACTCTGTTGCATAAGTTACGGACCGCTGGCGCTACTTGTGCTATGAGTGGCAGTGGTAGCAGTTGTTTCGCTATACCTGATTCTAAGAACTTTAGCTCAGAGCAAATTAAAGAAGTGGTTTTGGATGCATGGGGAGAAAATGTCTTTTGGGTTGAAACTTTCATCTCATGAGTTGAAGGTGGCAGGGCGTTTGGCCCTAGGGCATTATCCAATCTTTTAAAAAAATTGTGTCTGAAGAATCGTTAAATGAGGAAATTATCCTTCAAGGTACTGCTGCTTCAGCTGGAGTAGCAGAGGGTAAAGCGCTACTCTACCTTCAGAAAGAATTAAACGTACCCAGTTATGATTTATCTGCAGATGCAGTAGAACCGGAAATTCAACGCTTTGATCAGGCAATCATCAAAACTCGGGAACAGATTACCGCAATACGCAACAAGGTCGCGGCGTCGCTAGGTGACGGTGAAGCACAGATTTTCGACGCACATTTGCTGGTTCTGGAGGACCACGCTCTCTTGGACGAAGTTATTTCCGAACTGCGCAAAACACAGAAAAATGTGGAGAGCTGCTACAAGAAAGTTGCTCAGCGATATATCTCTTTTTTCAGCTCCATGGATGATACCTATCTAAAGGAACGGGTTACCGACATTCAGGATGTTTCTCGCCGCCTTTTACAGAATCTAACGGGCACACAAAAGACCAGTTTGGCAAAACTGGCGGCTGACAGCATTGTTGTCTCCGAAGATATTACTCCCTCAGATACTGCTGATATGGATCGGAATAAGCTGCTAGGCTTTGTAACCAACGAAGGCGGGCAGACCAGCCATTCTGTCATTATGGCGCGGGCCATGGGAATTCCTGCAGTGGTCGGACTACACGATGCAACCCAAAAAATAAAAAGCGGAGATCGAATCATCATCGATGGTTATCACGGGACTGTTGTCATTAATCCGACTGAAAAACGCATTCTCAAATACAGTGATCTGGCAAAAGAGCGACGCGAGCAGAATGAGGTTTATCGATCAGTCCTCACAGAGCCCAGTGAAACAAAGGACGGCACACCTATCGAACTGATGTCCAACATTGAGGGATCTCAGGAAATGGATCAGGTGGTGGCAATGAATTCCAGCGGTATTGGCCTTTTTCGTACAGAGGGAATATTTCTTAGGCATCATGGATACCCTCCGGAGTCGGTTCAGTACGAGGAATATGCAGCTGTAGCGAAAGCAGCAAACGGGCAACCGATCATTATTCGGACACTCGACATTGGTGGCGACAAAACCCTGGGAGTCAGTTCAACAGAAGATGATCATTCATTTATGGGATTCCGGGCGATTCGATTTTGCTTGGAAAATCCGGGTATTTTTAAAACGCAACTGCGTGCGATCTTAAGAGCCAGCGCCTTCGGCAACGTAAAAATAATGTATCCGATGATCAGCGGAGTCAGTGAACTGAAACGCGCGAATCAGATCCTGGATTCTGTTAAGGCAGAACTTCGAAGTGAATTGATTCACTTTAACGAAGATATCGAAGTCGGAGCAATGGTCGAGATACCCAGTGCCGCAGCAATTATAGATTTACTGTCCAAAGAAACTGACTTTTTCAGCATCGGGACCAATGATTTAATCCAGTACTTAATGGCTGTTGATCGATTGAATGACCGTGTTGCGCACTTGTATGAACCGGCGCATCCCGCAGTACTTCGTACACTTAAATGGATAATGGATGGAGCTAAACGCGCAAATAAGCCTGTAAGTGTTTGCGGTGAAATCGCCAGTGACCCGATTTATGTAGGATTACTTCTAGGTATGGGCGCTAATTCGCTCAGTCTAACACCATCCATGTTACCGGAGATCAAGTACTTGATAAGAAATATGAAAATGGCTTCCGCCCGTGCACTGGTGGATGAAATACTTGCGTTAGATGATTCTGTTGCTGTCGTAGAGCGCCTTAAAGAATTTCACGATAAGATCGTAACTTGAGCGCATGACTCAGAAAGGTAGTCGGGTAATTTTGGCAATTACCTGTTTATTGGTTTCAACTACAGCACTCTATTCGTTGCCAACGATAATCTTGAACAGACCAAATTACTGAGCATTGAACGGATTTTACCCCTGAAAAATCGCCATTTTTTAACGGAAGTGTTTGATCCTAAAAAGTTAACATTAGCTTGCGCGCGCTATCGAAGCGCCTGAGGTCTCCCAACTCGGCAATCAGTACCGTGGCAGTAAGTAGTTTGATACCACGCATTGCCTGAAGAGCCTCGACTACAGGCTTCCACCTCCAGGACTCCACCTGTGTTTCGAGCATCTTGTTATAACGCTCTATTTTTTCCAGAAGAGAATCGGTTTGCATGAGCAACTCCTCCAGAATCATTCGGTGAGCAGGGTCTTCCAGAGTTAGTGCACGCAGATAGTCCATGTGTTTTGCAGTCCATGCTGTTTTCATAGGATATTTGTAGCCGTTTCTAAGCAGAAATGACTTGAGCCTGAACCATGCGGCCTGCAAATCCTGGCGTGCATCTGTCCGGGCACGGCATAGATCGCAGATCGCTTCGTCTTGGGGATCAGGCACATGAATGGCATCGAGTTCTCCGGCACGATGCAGCTTTGCCAGCATAATGGCATCGCGTCTGTCGGTCTTGACCTTATCACCTGATTGATTTTTTAGGTATTCTCGAAGGAGCGACGATGATACAGTCGATATCCTTACGTTTTCGTTGCAAATTTTTTCATGAGTTTGTCTCCTTTGTTTAGTATTGAATTTAAACAGATTGGCTCTGCCCGGCATGCGCCGGATAATCCACGATTTATGGAGACAAACTCGCTATTTCTCAATTCCACACATCCATAATGCCTCACAAAAAGAATTTGACATAATAGCGTTTTAGCGTTTTAGTGCTTAATTATGAAGCGAGCAACTGTTTACTTTGAAGAAGACCTTCATAAAGCACTCAAAATGAAGTCTGCAGAGATATCGACTCCTGTATCTGACCTAGTGAATAAAGCAGTCAGGTCCGCGCTTCTTGAAGATGCAAAAGATTTAGAAGCATTCAAAGAAAGAGAAAATGAGCCTGCTATCGATTTTGAAGCTTTCGTCACATCACTAAAAGAAGATGGAAAGCTATAGAATCGTTATCAAGAAGTCAGCTGCTAAGGAAATCGAGAGAATCAAAAAGAAAGATAGAATTCGAATCATTGAAAAGATAAGAAGCTTGGCGAATGCCCCACGTCAACTTGGCAGCAAGAAACTAACTGGACAGGAAAAGTATAGAGTACGCCAAGGGGACTATAGAATTTTATATCAGATAATTGATGACGAGCTAATCATCAACGTTGTGAAAGTTGGTTATCGCAGAGATATCTACAAAAATTAATGTGAAATCGGGTAGCGAGGGACATTAACTCCCCCCGCTCCCACACCACTTGCCATGCGGGTCCGCAGCCAAACTGATCGCAGTGCTACGCAGTCTGTTTTAAGGCGGTTATACGCAGGAACCTTAAGTTCCACCATTGTTGCTTGATTGAAATCAAGCCCTCGTTTTCGAGCCATTGATTAGTCATTGAGACCTTGTGGCCCAGGTATCGTGCAATTCGCCAATACCCCTTTGAGCTGCGCGAGAAACCGGCGGCTTCTTTATGTCTGGCTCCGAGTTTTCTCAAGTTCAGGTAACGCCTCCTGGGACGTTTCACTGACAACGATACGTTTCGGTCTGCGGACTGGAACTCTCTGCGGAAAAAATTTTAACTAGGTAGTGTCTTGGTTTTGCAGCCAATCTAGCATTTATAACATTTGAAAAAGGTTCGAGCATCCTGTAATCCAAATAAAAATCGTTATCCAAATTGCTATCATACCAAGCTTGCGGCAATCCTCAATCGATTGGGCACAATAGAGCTTCCGATTTAGATTTTGATAACGATCAGCCGTGTCGCTCTACTCGGGCACGATTTAACAGCGTTCACCCTTTTAGAATTTGGCATTTAGTCGCGTCCGATGCGCATAATCACAGGAGTTACTTTTTTTAAATCTGCTTCATGTTTTCGGCGTAGCGGATCATAGTAGTCCAGCAATTCCCAAAAGCGTTTTGAGTGATTCATTTCGGTCAGGTGCGCGAGTTCGTGTAAAATCACGTAATCTTGCAGTTTTGGCTCAATTAGAATCAAGCGCCAGTTAAGTGAAATGCATCGTTTGCTCGAGCAGGAACCCCAACGAGTGGCCTGATTACGAACGGTTAGTCGCTCGAATCCGAGATTCAATCGTGTTGCATGATAGCCAATTCGACAGGCAAGCGCGTCCTTCGAGAAAAGCTTCACCAGTTTTAGTAGTTCAACGTCAACATCTGAGCTGCCTTGTGGAATATAAAACGTCAAATTACTACTATTTTTTTCAAACTGGTAGCTTTTTTGCTGCCCGCCTACCAGCTTCGCTTGGGTATGAAAAGATTTTCCACTTGCAGAGACAAGAGGATGCTCTTCCAGCCAGTCGCTAACAGTTACTACTTTAGGCATAAGCATTATCTGCTTTTTCAGCCATAGGTGTTGTCTCTCAACAAACGATAGAACTTTTTGGCTAGAAATATGGGAGGGAACAGAAACGACTATCTGGTTTTGATGATTTACCCTTAATAGCATTCGACGTGATTGCTTACTGAATCGAACAATAAGGCGGACTGTCTGGCCAGCCACATGAATACATTCAGGAATACTCGTCCTGTCGGTAAACATTCCTGAGTTAGCTAGCTTCAAGCTCATCTACAATTGTCTGTGTATAGCGACGCAACGCAGATTCCGGATCGATTCCTTTGATTCGACAAGCGGCAGCAATTTCAAATAACTGTTTACCCGCATCAGCCTCGCTCAGGTTTTTTGCTTTGCTCGAAAGAGCATCGTCATCGAATAACTTCGAAGTGTCCAAATTAAGTTTTTTCAACTGCTTAAAGACGCTTCTTGCAAAAAGCAAAGCGGGAACTTGCCTTGGAAGATCTTTGAAGAGACCCTTCTGTTGAGGTCCCCGTTTTACTTCTTTTGCTTTGATTGCGTCCCATTGCTCTAAAACAGTGTTTGAGTCTATTGCAGTAGCATCACCAAAAACGTGCGGATGGCGGGTGATCAGCTTTTCGTTAACTAGTCTGCAAACATCATCAAAGCCAAAATGACCTTCTTCTTCTGCCATCTGTGCGTGCATAACCACTTGTAATAGCACATCGCCAAGTTCTTCCTGCATGTGTTCCATGTCCAGACGGTCGATCGTTTGCAACAGTTCACAGCATTCATCGATCAGACAATCGGCAATCGATCTGTGGTTCTGCTCGACGTCCCAAGGACAGCCCGTATCCGGATCACGTAAGGCTGCGACTGTCTCGATCAGATGGGTTATGAAACTCATTAAATAAAATGTATTTGACGCATTGAAGGAATTGTATGTACACTGTTATCTTTAAATTAATTCTAAATACAAACGAATATGAGAGCAATCGGACTTTTTCTGACTACTTTAGGCAGTACATTCCGCCTAGATTTTCTTATAAAAATAGGTCAAGGTATGGCGAGAACGGCTGTAATCGGTGAACGTGCAAAGGAAGCTAAAAGAGCTGTAAACAAGCCAAAAGGAAATAAGTCCGAGTAAATAGGACCTTAATAATTCTATTCGTAATCAGACAAAGTTCCAAACGAAAAATCGCTTCAGATTTATTCATTTCTTTGGTCTGCAAGTTGGTGATAGTATCGGTCTGCAAAAGCCGTTTTGAACTCCGAGCAGTTGATAAAAAAACGGACTTGGCGAGACGTGTAAGTTTCCTAGACCTTTTACCAATTTTTTGGGCTGAAAAATAAGGAACAGTTGCCAGTAAAAACAGCACTATTGAAGTCGGTGATGCAAGAAATTGTCTGTAAATTAAGTTGTAGGTTGGACGGTCTGCAGCAAAGGTTATTGAAGACATCTGATCAAAGGCTGGAAGCTGAGAGTGCTAAATCAAACACAGCACCAACAATAAACAGACATCATAATCACGATAAACTCACTGAAGACTCTATCAATCTTCTTCTTGAACATGGCCTTGCTGAAGGGCTGTCTCGCATCGCTGAGATGCTTATCAACGCGGCCATGCTTCTCTAGAATGAGGCGCTTATTTGCAGACTGCCCCCTACGAACGTAGCGATCAGCGTAACGGTTAGCTGCCTTCAAAGAGCTTGGCATTCTTATGATTCATGCATGAAAGACCTGATTGAGATGACGAATTAGAACTTCAGACCTCACCAATAACCCCTTATCTGCAACCTATTTTAGGGGTTACCAAAAAGAATCCGATATTTTCGGTGTATCAACATAATGAAACGGGGCAGTTTCATGTTTTCTATGGGCTCAGTGTTTTTGATGTGGTGGCCGATGACAAAAAGGACCCTCGCTTTAGACTTATGGTGGTGCATTTGCGTACCGTCGGGCTTTCACAAAAAGCATTGGCAAGATAGACCCTCGCACCGTTAAAGCCTGGAGCAATGCCTTTTGCTCAGCGGCAATGGTGACCCGCTCCTTGCGATTGCAGCCCTGCTCGTCTTTGAATTCCACCTGCACACCGTCGCGAATGAGGGAGTCCATCTCGCAATTAGCGGCGATCATGGAGAGCGCCTGACGCTTGTCACTGCGCCCAGAGTCATCGTTTAGATCAGTGGGATCACCGGTGAAACAGTTCAGAGCGTCGTAGCCATAGAGCGTTGCACCATTGCCAGTTCAACGTCATCTTCTGAAATAAAGTTCGGCATGGCTTAAAGTTCCCAGAGTTTGGAAATAGGCACAGCGAGGATACCCATCTTTTTGTGGATGGGAAGTATAGCTTTTACCATCGTAAAAAATAATTCCTGCTTGAAAACGCTTACCGGCAATAC
>CAZUYZ010000057.1:0-5116 GCA_964624365.1 uncultured Puniceicoccaceae bacterium | reverse complement strand
CGCGCAGATGTTCGAACAGCGGGCTTGCTCAACAATCAGTTATCAATCCGGCTGCGCGGAATTGATAACTTCAGGGTTAATTGATAACTTCAGGGTTTCGGCAATGAATCCACAAAAAAGGCTAAGGAACAGATCCGCTTTGCAAAACAACATAATTTACAAATCAACAGAGACAACTCTATCCCCAAATTACCTGCATTTAAAAAAGGCAGACCAGAGTATTTTGTAATTGCTTCGGACGATTCTGTTGATGGACAGGAAGATGCGTTTATACCTATCGATGCTTTGCATGATTACTATGCTGAAAATGAAAAGCGTTTGAAAATTGAGTATCAACGAAGCGAAGCGCTTGACAAAGCACGCGAGCGTCACCGGGCCAGAAACCCCGAAAAACCTGACGACCCTATTATTAACTTTTGGCCAGGCCGCGGTAGTGTCTATCAGAAGCCAAAGACCAAGTAACCCTTTTCAGCCAAGATGAAACGTTCTTTTGCCTTTTTTCTACCAGCCTACTTGTTATGCAGTAACTTTGCCTGGGCACAAACTGCCACTGATCTGAACGAGGGTTCGCAACTGACACATGACTCCGTCAACGACACCTGGACGTTTTCATGGTGGGGACGTTCAGGCATTACATATTTTTTACAGCGGTCAGGCGACCTGAAGTCTTGGCAATATATCCCTATTATTGAGCCGGGTCAGGACAGAGTCGCTGAATGGCATTTTGCCACCAGTGCCGATAAATTATTTGTGCGGTTAAAGCATACAGACATAACAACATCTGACTCATGGAATGAAGATTTCGACGGCGATGGCATTTCCAACATAAACGAGTTAATGGCTCCTCTGGAACTTCTCTTGGATCCCTTTGATTCCGACTCTAACAATGATGGAATTACTGATGGGCTTGAGGACACGGATGGTGACGGCCTGAATAACTCAAACGAATTCGCGCAAAGTAGTAACCTAACAAGACGCGACAATTTAGACCTTGGACTTCAACTTTACTAGACGTCGCTTACAATCAAAAATGAAATTTTTAGGTTTTTTCTTCGGCTCACTATTGATTTTCGGCCCTAATTTGTCTGCACAAAGCTGCGGAACTCCAAATATTAAGGAACCGGAAAAGATTACGTTTAATCGGAAAGTAGTTCTTTCGTACTTTGTTGGAGTACCTGAGTTTTCAGATGAAACCTATCAGACTTACTATCGGCATATCAATTACAGTGGTGGCTGGAGTGTGGAAAACCATGCGCGTTCAATTTCGGCGCCTTGTAATTCAATCTTAAATAATGGAAAGATAGAAGTTGCTATCGAGGGTAAGGCAATACACTCGATAGAAGATGGTTCGATAATACAAAGTGGGCTTGCAAGACAAGTTGACACTGCTGATTTTATATCAGGTGAATTGAGGTCTACTAGATTTGTACTAGGCTCAAGTTCCCCATATATCGGTTCTTTTCAGAAACGCCTGCTTATTTGCCCATTTTCTGTGACTTCGAAAACTAACACGGAAAAGGTTTATGCGACCCCTTCCTTCCTTTGGGGCAACGTACTGCTATGATTCAATAGCCGCTGTAGGCTCAGAAACCATATTTAACTTTTATGTATATTTATCTTCACTTTCTGCTGAAAGTCCGCCAACGATAAGCTTATCCGAACCGGATACATTCGAAGATGCTATAGATAATGCCGAAACACGCAACGGTAGTGTATTCTATGACTCTGTTGGTGAAGCTTTGTCGATAATTAGCCAAGAGGACAATAGAAGAGTCCAAGCGGCCTCAGTAGATGTCGAAGCTTTATTTAAAGGTTGTCCGGAAAGTCGCTGGGAGATACAGATGGTAGTTGGTAAAGAGAATCTTTTGAACAATACAACTAGCGAACACACAGAGCGACATAGCTTCCGCATGAATCAAAATAGTGAGTATACCTTTAAACACAAGTTGGTTGCCGAAGAGCGTTTTACCCGAGTTTGGATCAAGAGCTTACATGCAACGGAGCAGCCATCCTGTAATTGATTTGATGAACATGGAAACCTAGGCTCTATTCACTGGAGCGCAAGTTTGGGTGGAAACAGCAAAGGAGAGTCGGCAGGCGCACTACACATTGATGCTGAGAGTATGGACAATCTAGCTTATGCACCGAGTGATCTTGCATTGAGCCATCGTGACGAGGACACAGTAGTCGTTCTGGATGCCGACGAATCAATCCGCCAAATTATTACAACAACAACGGTTGCCGATATAGTTACAGAGTCTGAAGCCAGCTATGACATAAAGTTGTATTATCACGAGGCATCATGGATACCAGATTCAGAAACTGGAATTTATCCAGTTTCCGGTATACCTTTTGTAACTTACACTATCAGTCAGCAAATAGCCAATGGAGCTGAACATTTGCGCATTGCTACAACCCGTGGAGGGAGCTCAGAATATCGGGAGTTTGGCTGCAACAAAGATGACTCCAGCGAGACATGGACAATGTGGGAAGGCAGTGGCGCAAGGCGTACTTCCATTATCGAGGATTTAGATTATGCTTCAGATCCGCATGCTTTTGTTGCCGAGCTTTCAGATGTAACCAGCAAAACGACGTCGGTGTATGATAACGCAGACAATTTGATTTCCAGAGTAGAACGAATTTACGAGTTGCAGACTTTAGGATCAGGATATTCAAATGGCTATTCTGGATCTAGTTGGAGTTGGAGTGGACAGGCAAATACCTACGAACATAAAGTCCTCCGCATAGAACGCTTTTTCCGTGAAAATGAAACAGAGCCAGCCTACGAAATCTTTTACACCTACGGTACCGAGGAGTCCGCGAGTGACTACAATCGCCTAATCCTACAACAGGATTCGCGTGGACCCTGGAAGAAATGGACTTACCATGAAGATGGACGCATCCATACTGAAGAGAGTGGTTACCTAAACTCAGCTTCTGATGATGTATCCGGCAATAAGCAACTGCTCACCCATGTGTACAGTACTGTAGCTGATATGGATAGCGATGGAGAAGACGAAACACTGAAGACCAGCACGTTGAAAATTCTCGATAACACAATAGAAGTTTTCTACGAGCTGGAGTTCAGCGGTACAATTATCTCCGGTGATCACACATTGAAAGAGGTTTGGCATATCCAGAGCCATACACCAACCGCCGCCTGGGATGCTGCGGATAATATCGTTTCCAAACGCTGGATTCATGTAAACGATGATCTTTCTCTGGATGGCGGTGAGTACGCCAGCCTCAATCCTGATAACACCACAGTGATTAATAAACGTGTCTTGAATAATGACGGCACGGCAACTCTAACCGTCTATCGGGGCGCTGCGATTATCGAGAATGGTGTGCCGACCGGAGTTTCAGCAGGTACTATAAACACTCAGGAGGTCGCCGTCAGCGGCGCTACAATAAGCGAGGAAACTGAAGATGTAGAGTCAGGACTAGTCATCAATAGCGTCTTATATTCTGATTTTGACGATGAAAACCGCGCAGGTGTGCTTACCTTCCTAGATGGAACTCAGGAAGAGCGAAATTATTCTTGCTGTGGTTTGAAGCAAGTCACAGCACGTGATGGTTTAATTACGGATTACATCTATGATTCTCTGGGACGCATTGAGTATACGATTACGGCGATGGGAACCAACAATCAACAAGTGGTCCGCAATGTAATGGATGCAGAAGGCAACGTCACAGAAATTTACCATGGCCCCACTAGTTCGGATTTAAATTTAATTTCTGAAATGGACTACGGTTTCGATGGTACTTTGCTTAAAACACGGGAACGTTATCTAGATACTGCGCCATCAACGAATCGTGAGACAGAGGTATCATTCAGCGAAGATGCCAATGGTCGCCAGGTAAACACTACAATTTACCCAAATGGTTCAACGCAAATTGAGACTTACTACGAAGATGGACGTCTCTATCAGGTTGACGGCAATGCAGTGCGGAATGTTCGACACCTTTACACTGTCGAACAGGACAATGATCTCGGCTATGCAATTCGAACTCACAAAACCGTCTTTTTGGATGAAACAGGTACTGAAACCAATAGTTATGAAAAAACTTACACGGATGCTTTGGGACGCATCTACAAAGTAGAGGTGCCCGACGGTAATAGCGAAAGCGCGATTACATTTTATAACTACAATGAAATGAATCAACTTGAGCAGATTGAAGACCCTGATGGAGTTCGCACCCTATACGCCTACAACAGCGAAGGTGAACGCGAGGTTACGTCTTTGGATGCCAATGACAACGACATTATTGACTATGGTGGCATCGATCGCATCACCCGCACTCAGAGCAGCTACGCAAACCGTACAGAAGGTTCCGACAATTACATTGTCCAGCGCCAGACAAGTGAAGTTTGGGAGATAGATAACCAGAATAGCGCAACCACAATTTCCACTGTAGATCGAAGTCTTGGCAGTTTGCCTGGCGGGGATATTGGTTCGATTACATGGTCAACCACCTACGGCCAGACGACCAGGACGGAATCGCTGATTGATCATACTTCCGCTTCTGTTACCACCACCACTACGCTACCAGATACAAGCTATCAGGTTGACGTTACAAATGCCGGCCTTCTTGCAACAAGTGCCCGCTACGCTGGAGATGGTAGCATTCTCTCACAGCAGACGTACAACTACAATAATAGTGATGAAAATCGCCTGGACTATGTTGTCGATCTCCATGCTGGCACGACTGACTATGTCTATTACGGTGATGGTCAGATCAAAGAACTTCGAATAGGGTCATGCCGTTATGTTTATAATTGACGAGAGAACTTCGAATAGGGTCATGCCGTTATGTTTATAATTGACGAGGAACTTCGAATAGGGTCAAGGAACTTCGAATAGGGTCATGCCGTTATGTTTAGGAACTTCGAATAGGGTCGGAACTTCGAATAGGGTCAGGGAACTTCGAATAGGGTCAGGAACTTCGAATAGGGTCGAGGAACTTCGAATAGGGTCATGCCGTTATGTTTATAATTTTCCATTCGGTGCGAGGAACTTCGAATAGGGTCAAGGAACTTCGAATAGGGTCATGCCGTTAAGGAACTTCGAATAGGGTCATGCCGTTATGTTTAAAGGAACTTCGAATAGGGTCA
>CAZUYZ010000056.1:0-6899 GCA_964624365.1 uncultured Puniceicoccaceae bacterium | reverse complement strand
GCAAAAGAGAGAGGCGCGCCCATAACTGCCGAAGCTTGTCCTCAACACTTCACATTTACAGATGAGGATGTGAGCAGCTATAATACAAACTTTAAAACGAACCCACCACTGCGCACCGAACAAGATCGAAAGGTAATAATCGAAGCCCTCAAGGACGGCACCTTGGATTGTATCGCCTCATCACATGCACCTCATACCACGACGGAAAAAGACTGCGAATTCGATCTGGCGCCAGCAGGGATTATTGGTCTGGAAACTTCGCTTGCAGCTTCTCTGCAAGTACTGTATCACGATGAAAAGATCAGTTTAAGTGATGTGGTAGCTCTGATGACTCACAAAGCTGCTGCAATCTGCAAATTGGACGCAGGCACTTTAAGCGCCGGAGCTGCAGCGGACATTTGCCTGTTCGACCCGGATGCAAAATGGATGGTCAACACCAGCAAGTTCTTCAGTAAATCACGCAATAGCCCCTGGCATTGTAAAACTTTGAATGGAGTAGTAAAAGCTACTTATATAGCTGGCAAACCGATCTTTGACGGAATATCCATTGTCGTCTAAAATGCTGCCATCAGAACTCGACATTGCAGCAACTGCTGCGATACTACTCTTTTTAGCTATTCTGATCAGCGGATTTTACCTCTGGATACTTGGCAGAAGAAAAGAAAAGGGACGAATCGTAAACACCGTGTCCGTTTCGCCCTGGTCAATCGGATGGGTGAATTTTGGTTTGTTTACCTGCACGCTGATAATTAGCGTATCCTTTGCTCAATCTCTCATTGCACCATTGATGGGCCCTTCTTCTGCTGAGACCGATAAAATTGAAGAGGTCGATATTGACCGAGAAACACAAACAACAGAAAGGCTTCAACCTAGTGAGGAAACAGGATCAGCGAATCCAACCCCCTGGGCCCTGGTTCTCTCCATACTGTCGTTTCAGATTCCGATGATCATCGCTTTTTACGGACTGCGCAAAATATATCCAGAAACATTTGGAGGACCTCTAAACCGAAAATCTGTTTCGATCCGTGAAGCAATTCTGGAAACGATACCCGAATTCATTCGTTGTTTTCCAATTATTTGGCTAGCTGGTCTTCTCTGGCTAATCTTGCTGACCGGACTAAAAAAACTGAATATTCTTGACGAATTTCCGCCTCAGCAACTACTCACGATAATTAGTAGTATTGAAAGCCCGCTTGTGGTCGGGCTCCTTGTTATTTTTGCAGTCGTCTTAGCTCCCTTTGTAGAAGAAATCATTTTTCGTGGCGCTATTTACCGCTTCCTAAAGGCAGAAACCTGTGTGCTCAATGCACAGATCATAAGCGGTTCACTGTTTGCAGCGGTACACTTTAATCTTTTTTCATTCCTGCCATTGCTTGTGATTGGAGTATTACTCGCGCGTATTTATGAAAAGAAGGGAAATATCTTATTTCCAATGGTTTTCCATGCTTATTGGAACGGGTTTAGCCTGCTGATGTTACTCCTGACAAACTGGTCCGAATTTTCCTTTCAGTGAGTTCAGGTTTTTCGAGAGGCGCGTTTTCAAGAATCGCATGTCGAAAGAATTTCATCTGCCCTATCATGCAGTCTTTTTGCATCCTCCCAATCGTTTAAATACCTAATTAAAGCACTGATAAACTCGTGCTTTTCTTCTGCTTCCAGAACAGTTTCATAAAATGCTCCGATAGAGAGAGCAGAATTGAAGTAGGCAGGATTTACACGCTCCATACGCAAACGAATAATTGCACAGCGCGCAATCAGTATTGACCGCAGGGCTTCATTGTGCCGAAAAGTCCAGAGTTCCATCAGATCTTTTAACTCTCCACCAGAGGCACGGTAGACACCAAAATTTCCCATTGCTTCGATCCACGATCTGGAAGTGGTAAGACTATCGCAAAACTCACGTTCTTGAGCCAAATAATCTGCATACTGATTTTGCCACCAACGTTCCAAAAAATTCTCCGATTTTTCTTCATCCGCTGGGACAACAAACTCAGCGAGTTCATTAGTCACATCAATTCCTGCAATTGCACGATCCAGCAGTAGCGTTAGCTGGGCCAAGGTTAGCCCCCTTTCACGTAAAATCTGGAATAACCAATACCCTTGATACGGATCTAACCCTTCTTCATCCACCTCAGATAAAGGCATCGATAGCAAAGAACGAATATCTGAAACCTCTGACTGTTTGGAAACACGTATAAACTTAGCTCTTTGTGCAGGTCGGAGGCTTAGGTAAATTCTAGAGACCAAAGTAGAAACGACCCAATGTTGGATGCGCTTGTCTGCATTGACTCCATAATTGAATCTAGCGTAGCGCTGCAAGTACGCTTCGGTGTACGCTCGACAAGTTGTCTCAAAGCTTAGCGAGTCATTCCAACGGATATTCAGGCTAACTTGTCCTCTTCGATTTGTCTGTATTTGGTAATACCCTTTAAAGTTAATATTTTCTTCTGGAAGTAGAGTTACCAGTATACGTCCTTGAAAATCGTGACTACCCGCTTTGAGGTAACGCCGACACATTTCGGCGACAGACTTACCCAAAGCGTTGGCAAATGATGCTGAGCGGTAATCGGTGCCAATAATGTCAAATCGTTCACCCTCTATCCAGACAATGTCCTCAGTTTCCCCCAAAACTGTTATTGTCGATCGTAACAGTAAAAATAGAAGAGACAGTCGTACAAAGGCAGAACGTACCGGAAAGTGTATTTTCATCAATTAAGACTCAGACGAACCCCAGCTTCGGTCATCTCAACGGCTCCTACCTTTTCCCAGGCATTTTTAAGCTCTGTGAATTCAACACTCTGATAAAATGATCTAAGTAACGGTCCCAAGATACGTTCTTTGAGCAGTTTTTCCGGCAAAGGTATTACAGCTTCGTTTAACCTAAGCTTGCTAATTAGGAACTCATTTGAACCACTCTCCGGAAAGTACCCCTGTCCAATCAGCAGATAATTCATCTCCTTACCCCAAAGAACAACTTCTAGCAATATGTTAAAATGAATAACTCCATCTGGGTCAAAAAATACATTTGGGAGACCTGTCACAACATATGCTTTTGGCTTTGCTTCCAAAGAAGACAAATCAGGCTTTTCAAACTTGTCTGCAATCCAAGCATTGATTTCCGCGTCCGTAAATTCGACCGAAGTATTAATTTCATTTAGCAGAACTGCCCGTTTCGCAGACCAAGTGCTATACGCCGAATCAGATCCCTTGAAATAGTAAGCGTTTAGAATATTTGGTTTTGAATTTTCCTCTAAATCAGCTTCGTAATCAGCCACTGACTCAAACGGTTCGGGTTGAACCGAAGCAAGTAAAACGAAACCGGAAAATGCCCCCCCTAAAGCCACTAAAATGGCAACGAAAGCTACCCCAATTAAAGAAGGATTTTTTGCATCATTTGTTTCAAGAGTAGACATAAACTTGTGAATTATAGATTGTTATTACGGTCATTCCATAGGGATTTAGAAATTGGAAGATCCCGATATCGAAGAAATACCTGAATTTGTGAGATGGAAGTAAAAACTTCGAGAAAAGTAAGGAAAGATCCTCCGCCAAGTAAACAACCTCGCAGCAGAGCTACGAGGCATTGAGGGTCAGAAATCAGATGTCATTTGCGCATTGTACAACAGCTTATATTCTGATTCCACACCTTGGCCAAGGTAATTTTATTTAGATTTTTAAAGCGTTTACCATATTACCGGACAAAACAAGTATTTGTAAAGATGAGTTGCAAAATATTTGTTATTATTCCTCGTGCCTGGGCTAGCCGACGCATGACCGATCGAGCATGTGATGTAATGGCTAACTTTGTTCTCAATAGCGCTGCACACACACAAATCATATGATTTTAAAACGGCAATTTTGGTACGTTTTAGGTGAGTAGCCCGGAGGGATTTCACCTCCAGGCCCTCTGAGAGGCTGTTTAAAGTTTTTTTGACAATTGCTGATTTTATTGCCGAAAAATTAGATGCTACTGTAGAAGTAGCTAAACGTAATGAATTGCACACTTTTGCCGTAATTCCCAAAAGGTGGATTGTTGAGCGTAGTTTTGCCTGGATTGAGCGGTGTCGCAAGCTTTGGAAAAACTGTGAGCGTAAACTCTCTACCTCTTTGGCTATGGTTCAATTTGCATTTATCTCATTACTTCTCAGAAGACTTTAAACAGCCTCTAAGAGTGTCTGGCGTAAACTTATAAAGAGCTATATTGTGAAATTGCCAAGACTCATCTGCTCCTTGAAGTATCTTATTGAAAGTAGACGGTATAAATCTCTCTTTTGAAGGTCTTCGCACTATAAGGCAAATATCTCTATTCAGCATTTGCAGATCATTGATATTCGTTATCACTGGCAGCGATCCCCAAACTGTCTTGTATGTTTCTGTATCCGTATCAAAGGTATATTGACTGTTTTCATTGGCATACCCTGAAGCAGATAATACAAAATCGACATTGACACCATGGAATCTAGCAATTTGCGGCGACGCATGCGCTGCTTCAATTATCAAACTTCCGTGGCATTTTTTTCTGACCGCTTCATAGAGCCTCGCGTATTCAATATAACTGATTTCATGGGCAATACATGGCGTCCAATAATAGTCTCTTGTTACATTATTTACAGTACAAATCAGAAACATGCTACTGATAACGAAATACCATAACCATTTTAATGAGTACATTACTTTTGACGCACCAATAACTGCGGTTAAGTAAAATAAGGGCATAAAATACAAAACGCCACGAGTAATTTGCAGATCCTCACTGGACAAAAAATGGATTAAGAAAAGTATTCCTGATATAGGTAATATAATCTTTTCAAATCCGTTATTTTTCACCCAGAATGTAGCAACTGCCAGAGCAAAAAAGGTAGTAATTAACCCGTTTTTCCCAAAAAAAAGCCACGGATATTTATACCCATCAGCGGAAGTATATTGAAGTTTGGCAGTCATAAGGAACTCAACCCTATCAAATCCGTCTAGCAATATGAAGGCTAAGATCGCGACGATAATTACCAAGAGAGCCCTATATCTTCTGGTAGATAAAAAAATTGTACTTGCTCGCGGTATCGTTAATCCCCAAAGTTTTAGCAGGTCTGTATTAAATTCAAGGATAAATAGACTTGCAATCAACACCGACGATGCAACCAAAACCATGTATTTACCATCGTCATCATTTTCAAACAGGTTGATGATATTGATTATTGTAATAAGTACCAAGAATAGGGCCACACTTCTCCCATTTCCATCCTTTATGGCTGTGTATAACTTGTATCCAAGCAGTAGAATGATGAGTAAAAACGACTCATACACAACATACATTCGAATGTAAAAGTGATTGAATATACACCAGGGGCTAATTGTAAATAGGAGAAGCGACAGTATCTGAAACCGCTTTTTATCAATTAGCTTAGTAGAAAGATAAAGATAAACGAAATAATTTGTTATTCCGATTGTTGCAGGTGCGAGTTTTGCCACCAGCATCGATTTCCCAAAAAGGGTTAGCCAGAGGCCGACCCATAACGACATTATTGGTCCTCTGCTGTATGGTTCACCATCATTATAAAAATATGCGCAGTGGGAAGACTCTAGTAAGCTAATACCATTTATTATGTGAAAAAATTCATCAATATACGATCCGTCAAATTTAATTGGCATTGCTAGGCGAACTGAAATAAATATAGCCGTGATAAGTATTACCGCTAGAAGCCCGGCATTATCCAATATGAAGCGGTGTACTACGTTCCCTCTAAATGCTTTCATTTATTTGCTATGATCCAAAAGTTGTGATGTATTTCGGAGATTTCGTAATCCATGAGATAAAATTTTTAAATAAAGTTTCACACTACCGGACAAAACTGCTATCTCCAAAAATGAGCCTGATAATATGGGATATCACCGTTTGAGCAGGCTCTAAAATTCGCATTGCGTGCTTGAAGTGATCCAAGCCATATCTGAAAATACTTTTCGCCAAGTAGCCGTGTTTTTCCCGTTTAATGGCAAGTTTGCTATTCAACTGAGTTCCCCGGGGATAAACCATTGTGTATGCCAAGGCGATCAAACCAATCAATCCCATGAGTCGTTTGCAGTTGGTGATATGGGTGCATTCAAAGTCAAAGACTCTGCTTTTCCAATGAGAAAACATTTGTTCGATGCTCCAACGATCCGTATACAACTCCAACATCTCTTCACCCTGCATTGGGTTGCTTACAGTAAAGAGATACTCACTGCGGCGGTTTTTGCTAGTAATAGGTTTGTAACTTAAGTAAACGTATTGACCGTAAATGATTACTTGGGTTCGCATCATTTTTTTACGTGAGCGTCCTTTTCGATAGCTCTTAACAGGGAGTGTTTCGTTGACCAGAGCATTATCTTTGATGCGTGCAATGTAGCTAATTTGCTGCTGATTAAGCCATTTAAGCCAGTCCTCTCCAATGAATTCTTTATCCATGAGCAGGCATTTAATTTGAGTCGGCTTGATTGCCTTGAGTACTTTCTTAATGATAGCAATACGGCGTGAAGTATCACTATCGTCACGTTTCGTTCGCTTGGGCAATAGGCGCCATGCAATCGGGTAACCTACTCCATTGACATACAAACTGACCACTAGCAGTCTGTCGAACTTAGGCTCGAAGCATTTCACAGCCTCTTGATTACTAATCATATAAATTAAAATTAAATGCTGAATAAGTAAAAATTAAGTATTTAACTTTAAGGCACTTATAAGATTTTTTGATTCTAAGTCTGGCAGGCTGCTAGGAAGTACGCTGGCAATGTTAGGTAGATACTTCCAGTTGCTTTCTCAAAAGCAACATTAAGCGCAGTCGCTTCTCCAAACCACCTAGCTAAGGATATAATTGACAGCCTCTCTGTTTTCTTCAGAACGATAAGTTCGCTGAGTGCTTCTGAGT
>CAZUYZ010000055.1:0-6921 GCA_964624365.1 uncultured Puniceicoccaceae bacterium | reverse complement strand
TGCCATACTTCCAATTCGTATTGTTTGTATCGATTTAAATAATTCCTCACTACATCCAAAAACGAATGGATTCAGTTATCTTGTCTAAATGGCTAAACGAAAAATTTTAAAGACCTACGAAAAGGTACTCGCGCTTAATCTGGATCAGAGCAAGTACGGGGTCTTTGCGGAGATTGGAGCAGGTCAGGAAACAGCCAACTGGTTTTTCAGAGTTTCTGCTAGCGCTGGAACAGTTGCCAAGACCATCTCAGCGTATGATATGACGATGAGTGATGCTCTCTATGGTAGGTCGTCGCGTTATGTTTCTCAGGAACGCCTAATTTCGATGCTGACGTATGAGTATGATTTACTGGAAGAGCGCCTAGCTGCAACACGTGGGAACGAGACAACGTTCTTTTCATTTTGTAACACGGTTCGTGCTCGAGGCTACAAGGACAGCGGTGAGTGCTATGGTTGGCTGGGTGTGCGTTTTCAGTTAAATCCCAATGAAAAGCCCTGTGATATCGTGCTTCACCTGCGTCTGCTGGATGAAACCAATCAGGATCAGATGGATGCTTTGGGCAAGGTAGGTGTTAATTTGATTTATGCCGCCTTCTTTTATCGTGACAGCTTACATAGCTTTGTGCAATCCCTTGCGGACGGCCTTAGCAGTGGTCAGGTAGAAGTCGATATGCTGCGCTTTAGTGGTGATGGCTTCAAGTATCTGGACAATCGTCTCTGTGCGTTAAAATTGGTACAGAGCGGTCTAACGAACGCAGCCATGTTTGATAAAAACGGTGAGGTCGTACCTGCTGCTGATACGCTTTACAAACGCCCTATTTCACTCCTTCGAGGCAGTTTTGATCCGGTACTCAATCTACACCTCGATATGCTTCGCAGTGCAAATGATGAGTTCTTTACGGTGATGAATGATGTACAGAAGGAACGAGCTATTGAGTTGTGTGAGATCAGTATGAACAACTTGTTGAGCAACGGGACAATTGACCATAATTTCTTTCTTGACCGTGCAGACGCATTGCAAGCGCTTGGCAAGACAGTACTTATTTCCAGTAGCGCTGAGTTCTACCGAATAGCGACTTATCTCAGCCGTTATACTGCGGAGCCAATCGCCGTAATTCTCGGCATTGGACTGCTGAATGAATTATTTAAGGATAAATGGTCGGTGAATCTTCCGGGAGGTGTCTTGGAATCGTTTGGGCGCTTATTTAAAAATCGAGTTCAACTATACGTGTATCCCTGGCAAAATACGAGAAGCAAAGAGCTTGTAACTACAGAGAACTTCAAAGCGCCCGAGAACTGGCAATTCTTTTACAAGCATCTGATACAGAACGATCGTATTCGGCCGATTAAAGCAGGTGATTTGAAGCTCCTCTCAAAGACCAGTAAGGATATTCTTGAGCTTATTCACGCAGGTGGAACCCAATGGGAATCCTGGGTGCCGGAGAAAGTCCATTCAATCGTTCGCCGAATGCAGGCAAGCTGCGAATAACCGTCCTATGACTAAAATTCAAAAATTGCCTGAATCCGTTATTATTTTTGGCTGTGGATATGTTGGCGCTGCACTTGCCACAAGCCTGGTTGAGGCAGGCGTACGCGTTGGAGCGCTCACACGTAATGCTGAAAAGGCCGTTCAGCTAAAGCGTCAGGGGCTAAGTGAAGTCGTGGTTGAAAACCTTCACGAATCGGCTTGGCATCAAAAAATTTCCGGATCCTACGATGCAGTCGTAAATTGCGTTAGTTCTGCGGGTGGAGGGCTGGGAGGCTATCGGCAGTCCTACATCGAGGGCCAACGAAGGATAATTGAGTGGACCAGAAGAAAAACAATACAGAGCTATATATACACTGGCAGCACATCGATGTATCCACAGGATGGCGGATTGACCGTGGATGAAACTGCGGATACCTCGACTGCCTCGCCAACGGGGCAATTGCTATTAGATTCAGAGCAGGTTTTGGCCGATGCATCAGAATCGTTAAATGCTTGGTACATCTTGCGTTTGGCTGGTATTTACGGTCCTGGACGTCATTACTTGATGGACTTGCTGAAATCGGGTGAGACGATCATCCCCGGTGTTGGTGATTACTTTTTAAACCTGATTCATCGTGATGACATTGTATCTGCAATCTGCGCATTGTTGGCCCAAACAAGTTCTCTGAAATCCGGAATCTACAATCTTGCAGATAATGCGCCATCAACCAAGGAAGAGCTGGTTCAGTGGTTGGCGGAAAGACTCAATAAGCCTTTACCAAAGTTTGATCCAAATCAGGTGTCACCGAGGTTGAAACGGCGCGGCGGACGAATGCCGAGTAGAAAAATTTCAAATCACAAATTCTGCAATACCTTTGACTGGCGCCCGGCGTATCCGGATTTTCGAACCGGTTATGAAGAATTGCTAACTGTATAATCTAAAAAATGAGAAATTCAAAGTTGGGAGTCGGATTGCGCAAACTACAGCTTTGTTAGGTCGAAACCATCCTTTTTGTCACTGACTTGCCAGCCTTTTTGCAACAGATTGTCGCGCAGTTCATCAGCTTTACTCCAGTTTTTCGACTGTTTTGCTTCCCAGCGCTCTTGAGCCAAAGCCAGAATTTCAGCGGGCGTGTCCACCATTTTCGTGTCTTCTGTAAAGAGCTGTAGACCAAGTGCGTAGAGTAGTGCACCGAGTGATTTCAGCAGTTTGCGCGCGTCGTCTACAATCATCGTCGCTGCCGGATTAGAGCCAATAAGGCCAAAGAGAGCGCCCAGGCAGGCTGGCGTATTCAGGTTTTTGCAGAGCGCTTCCCATGCTTTGGTGAGGGGGCCGAAATCTACGGATGCGTCAGCTGCAATGTATGCTTTAAATGTGTCTTTGTCCTCATCGATTAAAGCGAGCAAAGACTCGGCAAAGCGTTCGATACGCTGTAGCGCACTTTGAGCAGCGTGCAGGCCGTCAAAAGTAAAATTGAGCGGCTGACGATAGCTTCCGGCAATCAGGACATAGCGTACAACCATAGGCTGAAAGCTTTTTTTTCGGAGATCATCAAGAGTGTAGAGGTTACCTAGACTTTTGGACATTTTTTCGCCTTCCACCATAAGATGAGCGCTGTGAAACCAGTGATTACAAAATGTTTGATCAAAGGCGCACTCGGATTGCGCGATCTCATCTTCATGATGTGGAAAGCAGAGGTCGATGCCGCCACCGTGAAGATCAATCGTTTCGCCCTGAAACGATTGGTTCACCATGGCGCTGCACTCCAAGTGCCACCCCGGTCGGCCTTTACCCCAGGGGCTGTCCCAATAGTTTTCGCCGTCTTCCGGCTTGCGTGATTTCCAGAGAGCAAAGTCACACACAGATTCGCGATCGTACTCGTCAGCATTGTTACGCTCGCCTGCGGAGGTTTCCGCCTGGGTCTTCAGTTTGTTTTTCTTCAACTGTGTGAGTTGACCGTAGCGATCGAACGAGTTAACACGAAAGTAAACGGATCCATCGTCCGTCGTGTAGGCATATCCTTTGTCGACTAAGGACAGAATTAGTTCGATCTGTTGTGGGATGTGTTCAATGGCGCCGGGCTCAATATCCGGCGGTAGCATGTTGAGCGCTTCGCAGTCGAGGTGGAATTTTTCAATCCATTGAGCGGTAAATTCTCTTAGCGGGGCGCCTACCTCAATGGAGCGTCGGATTGTTTTATCATCAACATCTGTTATGTTACGCACATGTCTGACGGCCGTTCCCTCGACTTCAAGTGTGCGGCGGAGAATATCCTGTATAAGAAAAGTGCGAAAGTTGCCAATATGAGCCGGGCCGTAGACGGTGGGGCCACAGCAGTAAAAACGCAGCGGTTTACCATTCGTGGTTTCGAGTGGTTTCAGAGTGCGGCTTAAGGTGTCATAAAGTTGTATGGGCATAGGCTGTAAACTATCTTAGGATGATCAAGTTGGCGTATGAGTAATGGTGTGTGAAGTTTGAAATTCGATCGAAGTAGTAAATAAGCTCGAATCCATCGGCCCGGATTGCTTTGCTATTGCTATGCCTGTAAATTGCCTACCCAATCAGTCAAATCGGTCTTTAAAAGACGAATCTTGAACAGATTCAGGCCGCACTTAAATACTTCGATAACTTATGAAAAAAGCGGATATTGTTGATGTGCTGGAAGAAATTGCGGTGCTACTTGAGCTGAAGGGTGAAAATCCATTTAAAATTCGGGCTTACACCGCTGGGGCCAGAGCGCTGGAAACACAGGAGCCGGAGCTTGAAGAGCTGATCGAAGACAAAAAACTGGACTCCATCAAAGGCATTGGCTCAGCGTTGGCTGAGAAAATAAAAACTTTATACACAACTGGTGAGCTGGACTATTACACAAATCTTCGTGCATCGATTGCGCCGGGCCTGATTGAGATGTTGGAGATACCGGGTCTGGGCGGAAAGAAGATTAAAAAAATACACGATGAACTAGGCGTAGAATCGATTCCGGATTTGAAGGCGGCTTGCGAGACAGGTAAAGTAGCGGCGATCAAAGGGTTTGGAGAAAAATCGGCCGAGAAGATTCTTACTGGTATTGCGAATAGGGAAGCCTATACAAAACGGTACCATTGGTGGTCTTCCCAGGAGATCGTTCAGCCGATACTTGAAGGGCTGCGTACTTTGCCACAAGTCAATCGGGCCGAAGTTGCTGGCAGTTTCAGGCGTCTTTCCGAGACAATTGGAGATTTGGATTTTATTGTTGCTGCAAACGATTCACAGGAAGTGATGAGCTGGTTTGTTGGCCAGGCATCTGTCATTGAAATCACAGCACAGGGAAAAACCAAGTCCAGTGTTCGCTTCGATAGTGGGTTGCAGGCAGACTTGCGCGTCGTACCACCAGAGCAGTTTACATTCGCTCTGCACCACTTTACCGGATCAAAAGACCATAATGTCGCTATGCGGCAACGTGCGCTTTCCCGAGGTTACAGTCTGAGTGAATGGGGTCTGTGCGAGAAAAAATCCGATAATGCCGAACATCAGAGCTATGGTATTAATGATGAGAAAGAACTCTTTGAGTTTCTGGGGCTTGAGTTTATCGATCCTGAGCTGCGCGAAGGGCTAGGAGAGCTGGATGCCGCTGAATCCGGGAGATTGCCGAAGCTGATAAAAGCATCGGAGATCAGAGGGGTTTTTCACAACCACACAACTGCTTCAGATGGCCGAAATACAATTGAAGAAATGGCTTCAGCGGCAGAAGTAATCGGGTGGGATTATCTAGGTCTCGCCGATCACTCCAAGGCAAGTTTTCAAGCAAGAGGGCTAAATGATGAGAAGGTATTGCAGATGGCTGATCGCATTCGTGCCTTTAACGAATCCGGCGAGTCGGCAGTACATGTTTTTTCAGGTATCGAATGCGATATTTTGCCCGATGGCTCACTGGATCTTGAGGATGACACCCTTGAGGCTCTTGATTACACCGTAATGTCCGTGCACTCTTCGTTTAGCCAGTCCGAAAAAGAAATGACTGCTCGCGTAATTCGTGCGATTGAACATCCTGGGACTACGATCCTGGGACACCCAACCGGCCGTTTGCTACTACGTCGGGAACCCTACCGGATTGATTTGGCAAAGGTTATTGATGCCGCGATTGCCAATCGGGTTATCATCGAAATCAATGCCAATCCTCACCGGTTGGATATGGACTGGCGCCTCTGGCGCCGGGCAGCTGAACGCGGATTGATGTGCGCCATCAACCCGGATGCGCATAGCACAGGTGGCCTCGAATACTACAAAGCCGGAGTCAACATAGCTCGCAAGGGCTGGCTGGAAAAAGAGCAAATCTTGAATTGCCGGACTTGTGATGGAGTCGCCCGCTGGTTTAATTCCAAAACGTAGTTTGGGGGAAACTAATGCAAACGGCAGCAAAAAAAGCGGTCGTGAGATGTGAAAAAACGATCTGGAGGGAAATGCTCTGTCATTTCCGTGCGTAAGCATATCTTTAGAGTTAGATTTACCAAACCTCGGCAGCAACGACAGAGCGTCGCAATTAATCTTAATAATACAGAATTAACAACATAGATAAAAAATTTTTGAGAAAATAGTTGACAATATCTAATAGTTTTAATCATATATACTTATATTTGTTCCAACCGTTGTAACTACCCCTCACAATAAGATTACCCTCCCAACCTCCCTCATTTTTCAAATCCTTTGTTTATACCTCGCTTGCTTTTTTCGGCGTAAATTTGCTTTGGGCGGCGATTAACCCCAGTCCCCGTTACCCATGAAAAGAAACCCGTTTTTTAATGTTCTGGATGTCAGCCAATTGCTATTGACGGGAATCGCTTGCCCTATTTTCGGAACGACTTTGGCAGGCGCTCAGGCCGAAGTTAAAGATTCGGAAGGATACATGATCGGGATTCTGAACCCTCAGGAAATTTCGGCAGCCAGTGAACTCGTTGCGGTTGACTATATACCTACCCCCTGATTCCGGGATGCGGTTCATCTGGTTGTCTAATTATTTTGAGTACGCCGGTAAGACTTTACCGCAAGCCCCCGATTCCTCGACTACAAGCCGGATAATATATGCTGTCACTGGCAAACTGGAAACAGGTCAGCAAACTAATTTTACTTTGTTAAGTTTGAATACTTCTGCTCAGTGCTCCTCCCCGCCTGCCTTTCGGCCGATTCAATCGAGGCTCGCTTTTTTGCGTGTCGCTTGTTCATACTGTCAGTGACAGCTTGTTTTGTTCGATCAGTTCGAGGAAGATAAACATCCAGCAGGGCAATGACATCCTGACAACTCAGTAGCTCCAGAGTGTCTTTATGAAGCCTGCGTTCCTTTAGCAGGAACAAGAGGGCAAGCATCACCAGTGACATGTGATGGTGCCAGGCTATCCAGCCACGGGCCTGATAATCGGCCATCTCAACCTAAGTCTTCGCATCCTGAAAAGTCCGCTCCATCCAATAGCGACAGGCA
>CAZUYZ010000054.1:0-3737 GCA_964624365.1 uncultured Puniceicoccaceae bacterium | reverse complement strand
ATCCACAAAACGCTGCGGGCCTTTCTCGAAAGCAATGTTGCCTTCCAGATGCGCAAACTCTGCAATACTTAGCAAGCCATACTTTAGCTCGGCTCCAATTCGCTGGTTACCATCAAAATCAAGGATGACTGGCTCACCGCCAGTCTTCATATGGAAGCCGCCACCGTTGATCACTCCATTGCCATCGACATCGTACAAGGCGAACTCAGGGTCTAACTCAGCTACATCCAGGAATCCGTTGGCATTAGCATCATACAATGCCAGAAGCTCTTCGAAGGTAACTTCGCCATCGGCAGCAACTCCGGTTATAGCCCCGTCAGCATTAGAGAGGTATGTTGGTAGATCATCATTGTCCTCGCCCACTTCAAGTATACCGTTTCCATCAGCATCAAACGCACCCAATTCGCTGCCTTCCTCCACTGCAAGGAAACTGTTCTGCCAGTCAATCACCGCAGGACCAAAGCCATCCTCTGGGAAACCAGGAACACTAACTTCCCAGTTGTCGCCATCATTGTAGATAAACTCAAGATCGCGACCATATGCAGTGAGGGCGTCACTACCTCCATCTAGAAACTCAAAAGTCTCTGCTGTAAACTTTGCTGAAGAAAAACTTGGAATAGTAGGAATATCAATAGGCGCAGGATTTACCGAATTATAAGCTTCTATGAGGCCATTAACACTAGGTTCGTAAAAAGCAGCCCCTACATTAACGTTATCAACCAAAAATCCGGTTAAATTTTTACGTTGTTCTGGATCTGTAAGTAACTCGTTCAAAGGACGCTCACTAATATCAGTTGGTACTTCGATTGAAGATGTATTTAATCCAGTACCTATAAAGGCGCTTACCCCTCCAGCAGATATAGTCCAACCGGCAACTTCCAGGTTGTTAATGGCACTACTATCATTCGAAATAGTAGCATTGTCTCGGATACTTGCTGGAAGTTCGTTAAATATATTACCCACATTACTCTGAAATAGCGGTCCGAGGTTACTTGGAACACCTGTACCAACATCAACAGTCAATGTAGAACCCTTTTCATAAATTAAGTTCCCTTCGAGGTACATAAAATCTGCAATACTCAGTAAACCGTATCCAACATTAACCCCAAAACGATTTTGACCATCATAGTTTATGTTGACAATTTCACCGCCTGCTAAAACATCATATCCTCCGGCTTGTGGCCCTTCACCATCTTCATCGGGGAAGCTACTCTGAAAATTAACGATGGGTTCACTTATACTGTTAGGCCAGGATAATCCAGTGTTTATATCAATTGATATGTCTTTAAGAATTGATGCTTGAAATGAATCCATCCCAACCAACTTAGCAGTTGGTGCAAATGCTTTGATTGTAACAAAAAAAGGTGTAAATGTTGGAATGGTAGCCAGTAGAGGATTTGTCGCAAGCATGCTTAAGAATGCAACATCAATATCTTCAACCCAAAAGCCAACTGCATCTTTATTTACTACTTCGTCAGTTAAGTCGCCATCGTTGTCCGTGTCGCTTATATAAGGGCCATTTAATCCAACAAATAGATTAACACTAGAACCACCTATTGAATAAATATCAAGTTCACTATCAATATCTGACGTGACGCCATCAAATATTCCATCAGCATTAGGTGGAATGTTTGTTGAAATTTTGGCGTTTTGAGTATCTACAGTAATATCAAAATTTCCTTCGAGCGTAATAAAATCAAGTATACTTAAGTTTGCTGAAAACGAAACAGAAGCAGCTGACGGGTTATCAGAAAAATGACTACGGTTATAGAAAGTACCGATATCATTCAACTCCTGTGTAGTTAAGCTACTCAAATCGAATGTCGTTTGAATAGGAATTTCCTTAACCTCTAGCTGAACTCGATCTGAGAAAACATTAACTTGCAGGTAAAGGTTGCCATCGCCAAACCCATACAGTCCGGTCGCATTTTCAAAAGAACCTGTTATAGAACCACCTGCAGTAATGATGTTGAAAGTTTGGCCAACTTCAGGCACAAAGCCATCAATCAACGAAATCTCTAGCAACCCGCCTAATGTCACACCGCCGCCTACATCAATTTGATCGTATTCATCAACGGCAGTGGCTCCACCCAGCTCGATTTGAACTGTTCCAGCGGTGTAATCAGGGCCGGCAGGATTGGCTTCATCGCCTGGCTGAATAGTAGTGCTATCAGTTCCGTTCATGATTAGATCACCTGTAATCGTAATGGCGCCCGGTGAATTTCCGGGTGCTATTGTGCCAGAATTAATTACAGTGCCTTCGATTGTTTTAGAGCCGGTTATCTTATCAGTAGACTCCACAACAACGGGCTCATGAGAAGAAATTTGGTAAGTACTATTTTCCTCAGCAATGGACTCGCCGGGAGCAGACACATCGGTCTGCTGGCTTGCCATTTTACTACTCTCATCATCTTCCAACAATGATGCAATTGAAGTATCTACAGGCTGAAAACATAACTCAGCCTGATTCTCCTCAAAGGCTTCATTCTCACTCGTTACACACTGAACGATTTGCTCAACCGGAGCAACTGCTCCTGAACATCCATCCGCCGACAACATAATTTTCGGCTCGAGTGTTTCTAACTCAAACTGAAACTGCTGAATTATTCTCCGATTTTCCAAAATATATTACTATCAAGTTTTACTATCAAAAATGACTAAAAAAAACGTGCGTTCCGTGTTGTCAAAAAAAAAAAGAAATAATCATAAAACCCTATAAATAAAGGCTTTGTAGGCTTTAAAAATATACATGACCGACCGCACTGTCTTATTTTGTTCTCAATAACGTCTAGGCGGATAGGGACTAAAAAGTCCCTATTCTGTTGAACGAGTCAGCAGTGAGTACAGCGCCTGCTGGTAGTCCACATTCCCTGTGGCGTCAATTTCTACCAAATTCATTTCCGTTCCCAGCAAGCCATCAACGTGATCCAAGGGTTCCTCGCTGATAACGCTCACGATGTTGTCAAATTCACTCACTGACTCGAACGCTTCCAGCGTACTGTTTGTCAGTAGTTCGGCGGTATAGTGAATGGTTTCATTGCCGTCACCTAGATCAGTTACCACTTCAACGGTCAACGCGTACAGGAATACTCCGGTTGCTTCGCCTGTACCGCTCGGATCGGCAAGGCTGTACGCCGCTCCTTGTGGCTCGCCTAATAGCGCTGTGTCGCTAACCAGCAATACGGACTCTCCGTCCGATAATATTGATTTCTCGGCCAATAATGAGTTGAGCAGGCTGTAATCATCTTCCACGTGCATCCAAGTCGTGCTGCCGTGTACATCCCATTCCAGATTCGCTATCGACTCGGTGATCCGCAGTTCAGTGACTCCATTTACCTGGCTGCCAACGGCTTCACTAAGCACCTTGAATGCATCCAGACGGATAAAGGTCGCGTCGTTGCCGGATAGGCCACTCAGTACGACTGCGGTGCCCAAGGTGAGTTCGGCTTGCGTATAAAGATCTATCAATGATTGCGCCTGCAATAATCCTTCAATCGTAATCGCATCAACCACATCGGCTACGATCTGATCGGTTGCATTGACCTGTCCGCTAGCGCCAACCAGCAATGTTGTTGTTACGTCCATGATGACTTCTGTGCCCGCAGTCAAGGTGCCGTTGATTTCAAGCGTGTTTCCCGCTGTGAGATCGATGCTCTCGGCTGCAGTAATTGTGCCGTTTATTACCATAGCACCACTACCTGACTTCAGATTCACTGCTGATGCTGTCGACTCAAGGC
>CAZUYZ010000053.1:0-4317 GCA_964624365.1 uncultured Puniceicoccaceae bacterium | reverse complement strand
ATCCACAAAACGCTGCGGGCCTTTCTCGAAAGCAATGTTGCCTTCCAGATGCGCAAACTCTGCAATACTTAGCAAGCCATACTTTAGCTCGGCTCCAATTCGCTGGTTACCATCAAAATCAAGGATGACTGGCTCACCGCCTGTCTTCACGTGAAAACCAGCTCCATTGATCACGCCATTACCATCGGCGTCATACTGTGCAAACTGGGTGGATGCTGACTGATCTACAAAGTATAGTTCAGCTATATCCAGGAAGCTGTTATCATTGACATCATAAAACGCCAACAATTCTTCAAAAGTAACTTCACCATCAGAAGCTATTCCAGCTATGGCTCCATCAGCAATAGAAAGATATGTTGGTAAACCGTCCACTGCTTCGAGCATACCGTTTCCATCTGTATCAAACGCACCTAACTCACTACCTTCCTCTACTGCCAAGAAGCTGTTCTGCCAGTCAATCACCGCCGGGCCAAACCCATCCTCAGGAAAGCCGGGAACTTGACGGTAGGCCTTTATCTCCGAGTAGGCAGCCTCTACGAGTAAACGATTAAGTCGAACCAAAGATTCTCCGTAGAGCCTTTTCCCAGTTGCCAGTTTCTTTGTATCTTCTGGTAAAGTAACGTTTGCGAAACGAGCTTCTGTGTAAATAGACAAACCTTCGAGCACTTTCTTGTTTAGGTCATTAAGCAAACCCTCCTTGAGTTCATTGGAGAGACTATCGCCGCTATTATACTGAATTAGAAGATCGATCGTATTTTTACTCAGTTCACTAAACAGATACTGAGAAACTGCATCCGATGAAGTTTTTAACTTTAAAGCAAAATCACTAAGGCCATTGGGAGTAGTAAAGTCTCTCTCAGATAAACGGAAAGAACCCAACTGCCAGTTATCTCCATCGTTGATAACCAGCTCAAAATCACGGCCACTTACGGTAAGTATATCACGGCCCCCATCCAAAAACTCAAAAGCGTCTGTTGTAATACGCATCGCTTGAAAGTTTGGAATCCGAGGAATCTCAATAAAAGAGGAATTACCTGCTGTGTTTAGGAAGTCTTCATTAAACGAACTGATAAAATCGTTTATTGTCGGATTGATTGTAGCTGCACCGAAATTAAAGTTATCCAGTACAAAGCCTTGCAAGTTTTCACGGCGAGTTTCATCTGCAAGCAGCGCTCCCAATGGTCGAGCACTCAAATCTTCGGTAGGAATAACGATATCATCTATATTGATACCAAAGCCTATAAAACCATTTACATTACTCGCGCCAACTTCAAATCCGGCAACGTCTATGTTAGTAATTGTTCCACCATCATTAAGGATTTCCGTTTCACCACGAATTTCCTCGGGGATCAAGTTGAACAACTCCCCCAGTGTATTTTGGAATGCAGGCCCCAAGTTCTGTGGAATGCCTGTACCAATATCTACGAAACGCTGCGGCCCAATCTCGAAAGCTAAACTACCTTCGAGATGAGCAAATTCTAGAAGACTCCATAAGCCATACTTCAGTTCAGCCCCAATACGCTGATTACCATCAAAATCGAGAATTACCGGTTCACCACCTGTCTTCACATGGAAGCCGGCGCCGTTGATCACACCGTTGCCATCGGCATCGTAATCAGCAAACTGTGCGGATACGTCTTCATCTATAATGTCTAGCTCGCTCAGATCCAGGAAGCCATTTTTATTATCGTCGTAAAATGCCAGTAACTCATTAAAGGTCACCTCTCCATTAGCATCTATTCCGGTAATAGCTCCGTCTGCATTAGAAATATAGGTCGGTAAATCATCCTTATTGGCACCCACTTCAAGCATGCCGTTTCCATCTATATCAAACACAGCTAGTTCACCATCCTCAAGAAGCTGGAAGCTACTCTGCCAATCAATCACCGCAGGACCAAAGCTATCTGGAAAACCTGGTGTTTTCACTTTCCATTCGTCACCGTCATTGTAAATAAATTCAAATCCACGACCTGCTATCTTCAATCTATCTGCACCGCCATCCAGGAACTCAAAAGCATCGGTCGTAATACGCATTGCCTTAAAGCTTGGGATCTCAGGTAGCTCAATAGAAGAGTTAGGAATTAAATTATTAACGATGTCTTTGTTAATCTCGCTGATGAAGTCGTTGATCGTCGGATCCATAGAGACTAATCCAAAGTCAAAGTCATTGATCACAAAGCCCTGTAGACTGTTACGAGAAGATTCATCTGAAAGAAGTTCTCCCAATGGTCGTTCGCTCAGATCCGCAGGTGCTTCAATATCTGAAGTATCCAAACCAAAGCCAATAAACCCATTTACATTACTCGCACCAATCTCGAAGCCAGCTACGTCGATATTCGTGATTGTTCCTCCGTTATTGAGGATTTCCGTCTCACCACGAATTTCCTCGGGGATCAAGTTGAACAACTCACCCAGTGTGTTCTGGAAGGCAGTCCCCAAGTTCTGCGGAACACCCGTACCAATATCTACAAGACGCTGTGGCCCTTTCTCAAAAGCGATATTTCCTTCCAGGTGCGCAAAGTCTGCAATGCTCAGCAAACCGTACTTCAGCTCAGCACCGATACGCTGATTGCCGTCAAAGTCCAGGATGACTGGCTCGCCACCGGCCTTTACATGGAAACCGGCGCTGTTGATCACGCCGTTGCCGTCAGCATCGTAATCAGCAAACTGTGCAGAGGCAGTTCCGTCTATAACGTCCAACTCGCTCACGTTCAGAAAGCCATTTTCATTGTCATCGTAAAACGCCAGAAGCTCATCGAAGGTCACTTCGCCATTAGCAGCTGTTCCAGCTATGGCTCCATCAGCACTAGAGAGGTATGTTGGTAAACCGTCCGCTGCTTCGAGCATACCGTCTCCATCCGTATCAAACGCACCTAACTCACCACCTTCCTCTACTGCCAAGAAGCTGCTCTGCCAGTCAATCACCGCTGGGCCAAATCCATCTTCAGGGAAACCGGGAACCTGACGGTAAGCTGTTATCTCCGAGTAAGCAGTTTCTATAAGCATGCGATTAAGACGAACGCGAGATTCCCCAATTGGGTTTTCTTTGATCAGATCTTTGATATCGTCAGACAACGTAATCCCGGCATCTTCAAAACGAGCTTCTGTGTAGATGGATGAACCTTCGAGTACCTCCTCATTTAAATCACTAAATAGACCTTTCTTAAGCTTATCGGAGATAATACCACCACTATTATATTCATCTAGAAGCTCCTTGGTATTCGTACTTAATTTATCCTTTAAAAACTCAGACAATGGACTTGTTGGTGTTTTTAGCTTTAGGATAAAGCTACTGAGACTAGTAAAGTCTCTCTCGGATAAACGGAAGGAGCCCAACTGCCAATTATCACCGTCATTAATGACTAGCTCAAAGTCACGACCGCTTACAGTTAGTACGTCAGCACCCCCATCTAAAAATTCGTATGTATCTGTTGTTAGGCGCATTGCCCTAAAACTTGGAATTTTAGGAATCTCAATAAAGGAGGAACTACCCGCAGTATTCAGGAAATCTGCGTTAAACGAACTAATAAAGTCATTAATCGTTGGATCCATCGTGGTCAGACCAAATTCGAAGTCGTTCAGCACGAAACCCTGCAAATCCTCACGGCGAACCTCATCCGTCAGTAATGCTCCCAGTGGGCGCGCACTCAAATCTTCAGTCGGTATAACAATGTCATCTACATTTAAACCGAAACCGACAAAACCGTTTACATTACTTGCTCCAATTTCAAAGCCAGCTACGTCAACATTGGTAATCGTTCCACCATCATTAATGATTTCCGTCTCTCCACGGATTTCCTCCGGCAGTAAATTAAACAAGTCACCCACAACAGTCTGGAATGACGGACCCAAATTCTGCGGCACTCCCGTTCCAATATCCACGAAACGCTGCGGGCCCTTCTCAAAAGCGATATTGCCTTCCAAATGTGCAAACTCCAACACACTTATCAAGCCATACTTCAGCTCGGCTCCAATGCGCTGATTACCGTCAAAGTCCAGTACGACAGGCTCGCCACCTGTTTTCACATGGAAACCAACGCCGTTAATCACTCCGTTGCCATCAAAATCATATTGAGCAAACTCAGGGTCCAACTCAACTATATCCAGTAAACCGTTATCATTACCGTCATACAGTGCCAGTAGCTCTCCAAAGGTAACTTCGTCATCGGCAACTCCGGTTACAGATCCATCGGCATCTGAAAGGTACGTGGGTAAGCTGTCATTATTGACGTTAAGTGCTCCATCACCATCGGTGTCAAATGTACCGAGCTCGCTACCTTCCTCAAGAAGCTGGAAGCTGCTTTGCCAATCGATTAC
>CAZUYZ010000052.1:0-17042 GCA_964624365.1 uncultured Puniceicoccaceae bacterium | reverse complement strand
CCTGATTATCCCAGAAACGCCCTTGTTGCGAAATCCAGTTCTCGAACACAAAATTATCTTTTTCGGAACGGTACAGATCGATGCTAACGTCGCGACCATCCCGAAACACTCTGGCGATATCATCCGTCCCGTCGCCGTTGAAGTCATCGGCACGCCAGCGCTGCTCGTCCCAGAATCGGCCTTGCTGCAGCATCCAATTTTTAAAGATAAAGCGTTGTTTCCCGGAGCAGTAAACGTCGATGCTAACATAGCGTTCATCCCTAAATATCCTCGCTAGATCGTCGACTCCGTCACCATTGAAGTCTCCGACACGCCAGTCTTGTTCATCCCAAAAACGACCTTCTTTTACGACTCGGTTTTCGAGTACGAACCCTTTTTTATCCGAGTGATATATATCGATACTAACCATGCGCTCATCTCGAAACACTCTGGCAACATCGTCCGCCCCGTCACCGTCAAAATCGCCAGCACGCCAATATTGATCACTCCAAAAACGACCCTGTTTTGAAGCCCAGATTTCCACTACAAACTGTTTTCCTTTGGAGCGATAAATATCGATGCTTACATAGCGCTCATCTCGATAGACCTTCGCAAGATCATCTACTCCATCGCCATCGAAGTCGCCAGCCAGCCAGTATTGTTCATCCCAAAAGCGGCCTTGCTGTGATGCCCAATTTTCCAGAGTAAATGCTTTTTTGTCTGAATGATAAACATCGATGCTAGCGTAGCGACCATCTCTGAAGATCCTTGCAAGGTCATCGACTCCGTCTCCATTGAAGTCTCCATCGCGCCAATATTGCTCGTCCCAGAAACGACCCTGGGTGGTTATCCAACGTTCAAATGGAGCAGCTTTGTTATCGGATTGGACATTGACATTCGAATTAAAACTCCATTCAAAAGCACCCAATTGAGCTATTACTACATTGAAGTGAAAAACTGCCAGCAGTTTTAAATATTTACCCATACCCACCCTTTGTTAGTTGAAACAACACTGCATCGTTTTTCGATATTGAGGTCAAGCCGGAGAATTTACTCAGATTGATAATTTTATAGGTTTCATCATCACTATGGATATTATGGAAAACAACAACGACTCTCTTCTCCAATGGCGTTGCGGCGCCTCTACTTTCACTGCCCAACCAATGCTTGGCGCTCGTCTCATGAGTTGGCAGTTAAAAGATTCGCAAGGTGGCGAGCGTTCCATCATTTACTGGCCAAAAGTCGCTAACAAAGACTCATTTTATAAAACACGTGGTGGCAACCCTATCCTTTTCCCTTTTTCCGGCCGCAGTTTTTACAAAGGCAGAAGACAATCCTGGTTAGATCCAAATGGTAATGTCCATCCAATGGGAATACATGGATTTGCCAGAAACGGATTGTTCAATCTCGTTGAAAATTCTGAAAGTGGCTTCGTCGCGGAGCTTCAGCCATCTGAAGATGATAATTTTTCTTATCCCTACAAATATCGTTTTAATGTCATTTATGAATTTAAGGAAAAATCGTTTAGGGTAACGATGACTCTCGAAAATATGGATCGTCAGCCAATACCGTGGTCTGCCGGACATCACTTCTACTTTAGTCTTCCCTGGAAAAACGGAACCTCACGCAAAGATTACCATTTTGAAATTCCTGCTGAACAGTGCTTCTCGCACTCTCCTGACGGTTCTTTAACCCCAATCGCACACTTCAAAACAGAAGATTCCTTTGGCAACTACGAGAATAATGACCGCATTTTCACGCAGCTAAATGGAGATTGCGCATATGCCCGCCTTGAAAATAGTGATGAAGCAATATGTGTCCGCATTTTGCAGAACACGAATACCGCATCTCCGGAAAATGCTTTTGTTATTTGGAGCGAGTCGGAAAGTAGTCCATTTTATTGCGTCGAGCCATGGATGGGCCCTCCTAATAGCCCTGAACACGGTAAAGGGCTGCACAGTTTGCAACCGGGAGAGACTGCCCGGTTTGCCGTTGAGGTCTCTGTTTAAAACAGGTAAAAAGAATCGTTTGCTATGAAGATAATTATCGTGGGAGCCGGCGAGGTGGGGCGTAATTTGTGCACGACACTATCGAATTATGGTCATAATGTAACGTTAATTGAACGTTCTCAAGAACGTTGTGGAAAACTGGATGAAGAGCAAAATGCTCGTATTATTGCCGGTAATGGAAGCTCTGCCCGACAATTGGTAGAGGCTGATATAACTCGCTGCGACGCATTTCTTGCCATGACCAGCAATGACAATACAAACGTTATTTCCTGTTCTATTGCCAAAGGGCTTGGCGCTAAAAACACAGTTGCGCGTATTCACGACGAAACTTATAGCGACAGCTCTATAGTTAACTATCAGTTACACTTCGGCATCGACTTACTGGTCAATCCGGAATCTATCTGCGCGGCAGAATTAGCTAAACAAATTCGTGGCGCAGGCCGTGTCGCGGTGGAACGGTTTGCTCGTGGGCAAATTGAAGTGCAGCAACATCGCGTTGCCGAGGGATCGCGGTTAATTGGCAAGAAACTAAAAGACCTCAGTTTGGACTCTCGAGTACGAATCGGATTCATACAGCGTGAAGACGGAAATAGCGAAGTAGCCAATGCGAACAGTATTATGGAGGCCGGCGACCTGGTAACCCATTTTGGACATCCGGATGCTTTGTTGAGTTTGCGTGAAAAATTTGATCCCACAAAAAGGATAGATCTTTCACGAGTCGTTCTATTTGGCGGAACCGAAACGGCCATCAATCTGGTAAAGCTGTTGAGCAATCCGCGATTTAAAATTCGCATCATTGAAAAAGACCGCGTTCGCTGCCAGCGGCTTGCTGAACGATTTCCCCACATCACTGTAATCAATGGCGATGCAACTTCATTACGTCTGCTGGAAGAGGAGCAGATAGGCGGCGCAGACTATTTTGTCGGCTGTACGAAGGATGACGAAGAAAATATCCTAACCTGTGTCCAAGCTTCAAAACTTGGCGCCAAGCATGTGCAACTTGTCATCAACAAAGGTGACTATGATGACCTGCTGGATATGCTGAGAACCACTCTCTCTATCGAAACCGTTGTTTCCCCGCGCAGCGCAACAGCTAAATTTATATTAAACACGCTTTCGCCAAGGCTTGTAACAACGTTGGCAGAATTGCCGGATCAGGGGATTCGTATCCTGGAAATTTCGATTAGCCATGCCAGTCCCTGTATCGGTCGCAAAATAAGAGATATCCAACTGCCGCCGGATAGTTTGCTGATTGCGCTTCAGCACAAATACAAAGCAAAGGTACCGTCAGCGGACGATATTATTCTGGCGGGTGATCGCATTGTTGTAATCGTTAAAGACGAGCAAGAAAAGCTACTTGTAAAGCGGTTGGTTTGAAACCGATGTTTATTGAAACTGAATCGTCGAAGTTGCTAAAAGACCCAAAAAGCGATGAATACCGCAATTATTTACAGACTTCTTGGCATGGTTCTTCTGGCTCTGTCCGGAGCATTTACTACATGTATCTTAGCTGGAACATTAAATGGAGAAACACTTTCGAGCAAATCGGTTCAGGCCTTCATAGCTTCTGTTTTAGTTTGCATAATTGGCGCGGGTGTGCTGCTCCGCCTAGGCAAGAGCGATTCAGAAAAGTTATTTCGTCGCGAAGCGCTCTGCGTGATTGGACTCTCCTGGATACTAGCCTCAGCAGTAGGTGCGCTGCCATACTTTTTAATTGTTGAAGAGTGTACAATTGCAGATGCACTTTTTGAAAGTACCTCCGGACTAACAACAACCGGCGCCACTGCGTTTTCAAATTTTTACGAATTTCCAAAAAGTTTATTATTCTGGCGTTCGCTCAGTCAGTGGGCCGGTGGCGTCGGTGTAGTCGTATTTTTTGTAGCCATCTTATCTTCGTTGGGCGCAGGCGCCAAAATTCTTTTTAGTAACGAATCATCAGGCGCTTCTTCGGACTTTGAACATGGCCGCATACAAAAGGGCGCTCTCTACTTAATGCTCTACTATCTTGGCCTTTCGATTAGTTGTCTGCTTGCTTATAAGTTTGGCGGGATGGATTGGTTTCAGGCAATCAATCATATGATGACGACTGTTTCAACCGGTGGTTTCAGCACGGAGGCAATGAGTATGGAGCAGTTTCGGAGTCCTTTGCTGGAATGGGTCTGCATCCTATTTATGATTCTTGGAGGAACTACTTTTGTTTTCGTGATCAATCTTCTTCGGACACGCAAAAACACATTCAAAGAACAGGATGAGATCGTATGCTTTGGGGGAATATTGGTCGTCAGCACATTGCTGTTAACGCTTTATATTTTCGAACAGACCACACAATTACCTGACCACAACAGCTTTCGTGCGGCGATGTTTCAGGCCGTTTCGATAATGACCACAACGGGCTATAGTAGTGTCGATTTCGATTCGTGGTTACCAGCGGCAAAGATTATTCTACTAATCCTAATGTTGATCGGAGGCTGCTCCGGTTCAACCAGTGGCGGAATCAAAGTAGTGCGCGCGATGATCGCAATGCGCACCGTAATTCACAGTGTTACACTGGCGTTTCGTCCAAATCTGACGAAGCCGATTAAAATCAATGGAAGAGTTCTGGACGAATCGAGCATTCATAGTGTGGTTGTTTTCATCACTCTTAACATCGTAATCGCAATTATCTCTATGCTCTACGTTTCAAGTATTGAGCCTTCTATTACACCGATGGAAACGTTCTCGTGCGTGCAAGCGACGCTCTTTAATATTGGTCCCGGTTTTGATTCATTCGGCCCCACACAGAACTTCGGATTCTTGCATGGATTCACTAAAATCTATCTTTCTATTTTAATGATCCTCGGCCGTCTTGAACTCTACGCAGTGCTCGTGCTGTTCTATCCAAAACTGTGGAAGAAATATTTTTGATTAACCAGCAAGCAAAGCCGGGCTACTCATCGCCGTCTTCACCAATAGCTTCAACTGGACAACCTTCCAGAGCCTCCATACATATATCGATATCCTCCTGAGATTCAGGCTGTTTGTGCACAAAAGAATAGCCGCCATCCTCGTTACGAGCGAAGAAGTCCGGCGCTGTTTCACGACATAGATCGCAGTCGATGCACTGTTCATCTACATAAAATTTACCAGACACATTTTCAGGCCACTTCTCGTCTTTTTCTGCCATATTTGAAAGAAATCTCCTGTTTCGGTATTAAGTCAAGCGGGAAGGTATAATTTTCCTCAGAACAATCCTAAGGGGCTAAAAAGCCCCTTAGGATTGTTTCTCCGAGTTAAAGACAAAAAGCTCTAAAGAAATCGGCTATTAATTTCCAGCTTCTGACATGTAACAATTTACAATATCGACAATTCCGCCGGATTTGGAAATACCCCCACCAAATGTAAATTGTAAGTCGATTCCTTCAGATGCAATGGAGCAGTTTCTGATGACGATTCGCTCAGGAGAATCTGTATCTATAGCAGGGCCCTGATCGTACCGGATCGTAAATCCATCCAAAACACAAAGCCCTAAGATAGTGAGTGCCTCCTCTTCAGAATCTGTTGAGCGTAGTATTGTTCCTTCAGGTCCTTGCGGTGCGATTAGCAGCGTGGAGGAAGATAGAGAAACGTTCTCTGCATAATCTCCGGGCAGGACTTCAATAATGGAATAATTGAAGTTTCGGGCATTCATTTCAGCCTCAGTAATTGTGTCAAATGCATACGTTTCGTTCTGTAGTTGATCCACCTTGAAATAGGCTATAGTACCCTCGTCAAAAACAGGAGTCGATTCGGGATCATCAGGATCAGAACCATTGTAGACTTCAAAAATACTAGGAATGCCATCGTTGTCGTAATCTTTCAGAGCATCTGCTGCAAAGGTTGGATCCAGTGCAGCGTAGAGATTCTCGATTTCATCCGGAATACCATCAGTGTCAGAATCTGGATTGTTTGTTTGAGAGTTCGTATTCAGGCGGTACTCATCCATATTATTAAAGCCATCTCCATCAAAGTCGCCGAAATAGGAATCATACTGGGCCGTTACGGTTAAGTCACTCACAACGGAGTCAAAGGCAACATCCCATCCGGTGAAGATCCAACCCGAAATACCTTCAACCTCAGGCGCGATGGCTTCACCGCCAGCTGGCACAGTTTGTTCAAGTTCTCCGCCGCCTGTGCGCATACCTTTGCCGTCCAATTCAAAGATTACGGTGTAAGTAGGTAACACCGTGACCAGAAAGCTATCGCTAACGGACAATGGATTTAACACATCACTATCCTCAGCCGTTACCATGATGGTAGCGCTGCCGGTGGAATCGGGCGTGTAACTCAAATTCAGTTCTCCATTGATTGTATCTATCGCTGCAGTAACTAGTGACACGTTGTCGCTAACGACTGTAAACGTCAAATCCTCATCCGCAGTTTCAAGGTCGGCAAATACCGAATGCAGGGGTATTACAGTGTCCGGACTATTCACTTCAACTGTAATATCTGCAATGGGTAAAACGATATCGGGCGGGCTGTTTGGCTCGATTGTATCACCGCTTAAAACGAAATAAGCTACCTGCTCATTCGAGTGCAAACGTCCCGAAATTTCATTCTGATATTTATCAAACGCTAAATTGATTCGACTGTTCTCCAAAGCATTTTCGCCGTAGAGCACTGGCCAGCCGCCATTTTGTCCATTCATGGCTGCAGCAGAAAGAACCACTGTATCAGTTTCGGGCAACTGAACGTTGTAAATATAAGGCGGGCTGTTTTCTATGCCCCGAATTCTGGCACTGCCAAGACCCGCTTCATACTCATAGCTACCAATTGTTCCACTACCACTTTCAATAACTATATAACCTAAGGTTTCATCCGCTCTGATAGTCGGTGTGTCTTCACCTACATGTTTACCGATGCTAAATGCCGTACTCAGCGGAGGGTCTGTTCTGGTATCACCCATCGCCCAGAAAACCGACCAGTCATCATCATTGGCCGTCATTACCTGACCTAAAACCACGGGATTGCTGTAACTATTCAAATAGGAGCGAGGCTCTCCAACCCAGCTGCTCTTTGAATCGGTAGTGGATGGGGCAAACTTGACCGCTTCCATCTGCACGCCATTGTTGGCCAAAGTATACTGACCTTCTTCCATTACCAAATAATGAACTGTGTAACTTGCGCCTAAATCTGCTCCATTCGGGTTCTGTAATTTTATTTCAAAACTATTTCCAAACGCATTTCGTACCCGGGGGACGACTGGCAGCGAGCTTGCTGACTGTAAACTCACTGTACACACAGCGACCATTGAGTTGTAGGTATAAGGGAGATTCACGGTCTGCCAACTATCGCTTACGTTGCTGATCACTCCTTTGTGTAACTTAACTGAATCAGTCCCTATTTGTGCTGTAACCAGCAAATCGCTAGTCACAGCATCAAAAGACACATCCCAGCCGATAAATTGGTATCCAGGGTCCGCAACTAGCTGGGGCGCAACTGCAGCTGAACCTTCTGGAATCTCTTGAATTAAATCACCACGGACTAAATTCAACCCGTCGACCAACTGAAACGTCACTGAATAATAAGGTGTAGTTGTCTCATACTGAGCTGTCACTGTTAAATCATCGTCGACCACGTCAAACGGAATATCCCATCCAGTAAAAGCCCATTCTGTATTACTGGTCACTTCCGGAGCGACTACCATGTCACCAGCTAAGACCGTTTGCACAAGTTCTCCTCCTCCGGTGCGCTTACCTTTACCATCCAGAGCAAAGGTCACGAAGGACATGTCTACTTCCTCAAGCTCATTCAACTCGTTTACATCTATATCCAAAGCCATTTCATCCGAAGCAATAGATCCGCCAGCGTAGATGTTTGCCTTGTTTCCAATTACATCAAACCCCACATCATAATCAGACATCTCTTTGATACTACCTCTTGCACTCAGTAAGACCTCGCCATGTGTTTTGCGAGCCAGGACAAAGCCAACTTCAAGGTCACCGCCCGTTGACATCAGTCTGATGTTGTTATCCGGCGCATCCGTGGCCGAAAAAACCTGCTCTGCTGTTAGCGTACCACCAGCAATGATTTGTACTGCCCCGTTGGCATTGTACACTGTTTTTAAAGTCACGTCGTCTACCTCATGTATCTCGATCTCTGAAATATCCATGGTGAGCGCCTGTGCCGTTAATTTTTTCACTTCCGTGCGTAGGAAGACGCCAGTGCCCGATATCGCAGTGAGTCCATAGGAACTTATGGGATCCATACTGTTCATGTAGATGGACCCCTGTTCCGCCGTCAGATATGTCCCGCCAGTGACTACGTTAGTGTCCATGCGTCCGTTGATGAAGATGTTCGCATCCGTCTCCAGCACAATAATCAGGGCATCGAGTAATCCGGTAGTCCCCAGTGTAGCATTGCCTCTGACGTACATCGAAAACAGACGCGATAATTCCAGCTTTCCTCCAAGATCTGCCTTACCAAAGATGTTTGCGTACAGGTCAGAGGCACCTGTTATCCGCAGCAAACTATCAGCATCCATTATTATGTCTCCGACCATGTTCAGATAGAAACTACCTCTGTGCACCATGATGTCACTGTCAGTAGTGTACGTTGATTGAGCCACACTGACCAACAGAATTCCGCCGTTGGTTGAAAGCACACTGTCGACTAAGTTCAGATTGGCCCTGCTACGGATGAAGCTATCGCCGTCCGATACCGTCAGACTGCTGCTGTGCACACTGAGCTCACCGGAAGATAAGATATTCAGATCTGCACTTCTCACTGCAAGCATACTGCTGTCAAAGGTTAACGAACCGTCGACCATCAATTCCAGGCTGTTGCCCGTACCCGTCGCAGCAGTGTTCTGCACTTCTAAACGACTTTCCCGCTTTATCATAGTACTTCCATTTACATCCAGATCCATACTGCCGTCGGTCACTACAACCTCACTGCTATCTTTTAGAGTAAGATCACCATTAATCTCGGCTGACAGGTTGCCATCCTTAAAAGTCAATTTACTATTGCCTTCGATCGTGGCGCTGGCGCCCACAATCCATCTGGCAGAGCTGTTCTTGAGATCCATCATACAGCGAACAATCCACAGTGAACGTCCCAGCTGCAATGATAGGAAGCCATCATCACTTGCAGACACTTCACTGTCCACAAGAGTAAGGTCCATCGGGGTGCTGATAACCGCATAACTCGTTGTTATGTTTAACTGACTGCTATCCGTTAGACTGATGGCACGTGGGGCATATAGAACCATGTAAGTATAGTTTATGTCGATCGTACTGTTGTCACTGACAGTAATGGTTCCGGAACTGTATAGTTGCATCGTTCCAAACGCTGAGGGTGGGTTATCAACGGCCATCTGACTGCCGCTATCCACCCGGATTGCTCCGGTCACGTTGAAGGTTGCACTGCCTGTGCTTACCGAAATATTACTACCACGAAGTACCGTAAAATCCCCGCCTATGGTACCATTCAAGCTGCCATTGCTTGTGTTCAAGCTGCTATCACGATCTAGAATCAGGCTCCCTGCTACAGCAGCAGATAAATCACCATCAGTCACATCTATGGAACTTGTGTCCAAACTGCTATCACTATCACGATCCAGAATCAAGTTTCCTCCTACAGTAGCAGATAAATTACCACCAGTTACATTAATGGAACCACTGGTTAGAGTCAGATCTGTGACGGTGGTAAGTGTGACATCTCCTTTGCCGTTAAACGATGAACTTGGATATATGCCCCCTAAAACACCAATTGTTATGTCCTTTAAAACATCGATTGTTGTTGTCCCTTCTACATTGACCAGTCCATCAATTATGACGGTATTTGCGTCTAAAATGCTTAGGTCTGTTATAACTGTAAGTGTACTATTAAATGTGATGGTCCCTACATCACCCTCCACGTTAAAAAAACCATTCAACATCCCATCAACCATTATGTTGATGTCACCAGAATTTTCTGTACCGACAATATTCAAACCATAGACTTCGTTAAGCGGCCCGTTAAACAGCAGTGTGCCATCGTTGATGATTTCCAGGTTTCCACTAACTTCCTTTATTTCTGTTAAGTTACCATTTGCGGGAAGGTCTATATTAACTATATTTGATATTAAAGGGTGTGTGCCATTAATATATTCTTCGATATTCGTGACACCATCGTCATCAGGGTCCAGATCGCGATCATCAATAGAGCTGTCTAAACCGTAGTCAAGTTCGTCACGGTCATCAATCCCGTCTAAATCCACATCGGGAAATAGCGGGTTCGAGGCCTTTATGCTGAATGTATCAACATAAGAATCGCCTGCGCTACTACCATAAATACTGATCGTATCTGAATTCGTTAACGGTGCTTCAGCAAATCCAATGTCTGCCGCTAATAGAATCTCATCTATATATACGTCCCAAGTTTTGGAAATCAAATCCAGCCTCAACGTAATACGATGCCACCGATTTGGGGTTAGCTCATCTAACAAGATTGTCTCGCCAGCAGAAAACCAAACGCCGCTGCCCAAGCCATCACCATCAAGAAACATCCATCTGGCGCCGGTACCATAGGATTCTAACATTAATAAAGAGGTAGCTCCAAGTGTTGTTGACAAGAGCAAATCCGGAAGCTCTGACGCAACAAATTGAATGTGATAATCTAAGAATAGAATCGATTCGTTCATTAAGTTTACAGGTAAACTTAGTACGTTTTCGGGTAAACTTAGCACGTTTTCAGGAACATTGCGTGAAATGCGAATAGACTGGGATCCTAAGTGAGACCTTTCATTTGTTACAGCTATAAAATCACCGTTTGCGAGCCAGTTGCTTCCCAAAGGAGTATTCAGAACAAACCCATCATCTACCTCAAAATCTGAGCTGTAGGGTAAAGCAACCTGAGCACTGGATCCGACGATGACAGAGAGAAAGGAGAAAAACGTTAGTAGATAAGATTTCATTGGACTTAACCGGGATAAAATTTACATCACGGAACTGAACTAGTAGACAATGTCTTCTAAAAGACATTTTTAAGCAATGTTATGCACTACCCTAACTAAATTAATGGCCTTAAAAATAGTCGCATCGGCAACTTGTCAAATAATAACATAAATTTTTGGTAGTATATTTTCCTGAAAACCTACTCGTACCATTTCATTGGGTTTGTTTCTTTGGAGCTAAACCCAAGACTATGATCCGGAAATATTTTTCGGAAAACTCGTTTATATGATCAGAGTTTAGCCGTATACCTTGTCCTGCTAAAAAAGAACCGGTTCAGATTCGATATTATTGTAATTCACAGTCTGATCCTCAGAGTGGAAAAACGGATAGCGGTATTCTTTGCCTTCAAAATTACGCATAATAATTTCGCTGGATGTGATTGCTTTCACATAATCCGGATTGATCGGGATTTTCCCACCGCCCCCGGGCGCGTCAATGACGAACTGGGGAATCGCATAACCCGTCGTATGCCCACGTAGCGCCCGGATTATTTCAATGCCTTTCTGAACATCTGTGCGCAGATGAGCGCTACCATTTACCAAATCACACTGATATAGATAGTAGGGGCGGACTCGCATCATGAGTAGGCGATGTATGAGCGATTTAATTGTGTCGGCATTATCGTTTACAGCCTTGATCAGCACAGACTGGTTGCCTAATGGCACACCGGCGAAGGACAGGCGCTGGCAGGCCTCATGTAGCTCCAGACTGCACTCATTTGGATGGTTGGCATGGATATTCAACCAAATTGGCCCATGCTTCTTGAAGATTTCACAGAGTTCTGACGTTATGCGTTGCGGTAAAAACACCGGAATACGTGAGCCGATGCGTATGAACTCGACATGCGGTATTTTACGTAACTCACCCAGCAAATAGTCGAGTTTACTGTCTGACAATAGCAGGGGATCGCCACCGCTGAGCAACACATCACGGATCTCTGAATGCGCCCGTATATAGTTAAGTCCACTTTCAAGCTCAGGATGAAAATTGTAATCCTGCGCGTTAGAAACCATCCGGCTACGTGTGCAGTAGCGACAGTAGGCTGCACAGCGATCGGTTATCAAAAAGAGCACGCGGTCCGGATAACGGTGCACAATCCCATCAACAGCCTTGTCCGCTTCCTCATTCAGAGGATCCAGACGTTCTTCGGGAGCGATACGAAGCTCATTGACTCGTGGCACTACCTGCCTTCTTAGCGGATCAGCAGGATCGTTTGGATCAATCAGATTGAAAAAGTGAGGGGTAATCGCAAGTGCGAGCTTGTTTTTTGTCAGCTTGCAGCCTTCGTACTCCTCAGTTGAGAGTTCCAGATAGTTCTCAAGCTGCTCGATTGAGACAATGCGGTTTCTGAGCTGCCACTTCCAGTCGAGCCACTGCTTTGGTGGCACATTTTTCCAATGGCCCTGGCCACTGAACCAATTGGTGATGGAATCCCTCGGATACACTTGGAAGAAGTTGAGAATTAAAAATGAGACTTTAGAAAACCGAAAGCTTGCGTATGCGCAAATTCTTTCTTTCTTCACTAGTAGTAATGGCAAAATCAATTCAGTCAGGATTTATTGCGTTTGAAGATGGCACTGTTTTTCGTGGTCGCGCATTCGGAGCGAGAGCAAGCAGTGTCGGTGAGGCATGTTTCAACACCAGTATGACTGGCTATCAGGAAATATTGACCGACCCGTCCTATTTTTCGCAGATCGTTGTCATGACGGCAGTTCAAATCGGCAATTATGGCATCAGCTTGGAAGATGTTGAGTCAGACGGCCCAAAGGTTCAAGGATTTGTGGTGCGCGAAATCAGTCCGGTCGCCAGCAACTGGCGTAGCCGTAAAAGCATTCAGGATTATTTAGCAGAAGCAGGTATTCCCGGTCTCGAAGGTGTCGACACTCGCGCCATCACCAAGAAATTGCGTGTAGCGGGCGCATCGAACGCATGCATCAGTACCGAGGACATTTCTGCGGAAGAAGCCGTTGAACGCGCTAGAGCGTTCGGTGGATTAGTCGGTGTGGATTTCGTTAAGGAAGTCACTGCGAGAGAAAGCTATGTCTGGGATCCGGACGCAACGCAATCCGCTCCTTTTAGTGTGCCAGGCACTCAACTTTCTCAAAAAACGTTACCGGAAAAACGTTATAAAATCGCAGCAATCGACTTTGGCGCAAAACTCTCAATTTACCGCAAGCTGCAACGGCATGGGTTCGACGTGCAGGTATTTCCAGCGACAACTTCGTCAGACGAAATAAAATCCTTCGCACCGGATGGCATCTTCCTGTCCAACGGTCCCGGTGACCCCGGAGCAATCGATTATGCCCATAAAACTGTGCGGGATTTGATCGAACACTACCCGACTTTTGGTATTTGTCTGGGCCATCAAATCATCACCCATGCGCTTGGCGCAAAAACCTTTAAGCTCAAGTTCGGCCATCGTGGTGGCAACCAACCGGTCAAAAATCTGGAAACCGGAAAAGTATCTATCACTTCTCAAAACCATGGATTTGCTTCAACTCGTGAAGAATTGGAGAAGGTCGGCGCAATTGTGACTGAAATCAATTTGAACGATGATACTGTTGAGGGTCTGCGCCTTAAAGATCGCCCCGTTTTCTCTGTGCAGTACCACCCCGAAGCAGCTCCTGGTCCGAATGATGCGGACGCTTTGTTTGGTGAGTTTTACGATCTCGTAGCCTCAAATTCCGGCTAGCGCTTTCCATTGTTGAGTTCTGCTTCGAAATAATTTTCTCTGCACTTATGGAAGTTGCTTCAAACAACCCTGTCGTGGGCATTATTATGGGTAGCCAGTCTGACTGGCCAACGATGTTAATGGCAGCTGACTTGCTCAAGCAGTTCGAAATACCTTACGAAGCTAAAATCGTGAGCGCTCATCGTACACCAAAGTTACTTTATTCATACGCAGAAACTGCCGAGGAGCGCGGAATACAGATTATTATCGCAGGAGCTGGAGGAGCTGCACACCTGCCTGGAATGACTGCTGCGATCACGCACATACCAGTATTAGGTGTGCCGATTCAATCTAAAGCTCTGAGTGGGCAAGACTCCTTGCTTTCCATCGTGCAAATGCCTGCAGGTATCCCAGTCATGACGCTTGCGATCGGGGCCGCTGGCGCCAAAAATGCGGCCCTTTCTGCCGCAGCCATCTTAGCTTTAAAGGATGAAACGGTTCGCAAACGCCTCAAAGCGTTTCGCGAGAATCAGACGAGTCAGGTGCTTGAAACCCAATTGAAAGACGTATGATTCCACCGGTCAGTACCATCGGCATTCTCGGCGGTGGACAGCTGGGCAGGATGCTAATACTCGCAGGCCGCTCCCTCGGCTATCGGTTTCATGTCTTCGAACCATCGGGCCCCTCTCCTGCTGGAATGCTTGCAGATAAGGAAACAAATGCCCCCTATTCGGATCAGAATGCGTTGAAACGGTTTGCTGACAGTGTAGACATAATCACGCTTGAATTTGAGAATATTCCAGTTCAGGTATTGGAACAGCTTAGTGCAGTTAAACCGGTTATGCCTGGTGGACGAGCCTTGCATATTTGTCAGCACCGCCAGCGTGAGAAAGACTTCTTAAAGCAAAACGACCTGCCCTGCGTGTCTTTTGAGTATGCAGATTCACCGGATAGTTTGTCTCAGGCGCTTCAGAAAATTGGCTTTCCTTGCGTGATTAAAACAGCAGCATTTGGTTACGACGGAAAAGGTCAGATAAAACTCGATTCTTCAGAAGAAGCCAGCGACACGGAAAGGCTGTGGGAACAACTAAAGCAGCCGCAGCGTGTTGTCGTTGAAGAATGGATAGAACATGTAGGCGAGTTTTCAGTAATCTGCGCCCGTAAAGCAGATGGCACAAAACAGACTTTTCCTATGGCGGAAAACATCCATGTGGATCACATCCTGCACGCTTCAATCGTGCCTGCGCGTATCGACAATAATATCCGTTTGGTGGGTGAGACTTTGGCACAAAAAGTTGCAGACACACTAGATATTGTAGGCCTTATCGCGATAGAATTCTTTCTGCATAAAGAGGGACATTTGATTATTAATGAGATGGCTCCGCGTCCACACAATTCAGGACATCATACAATTGATTGTTGTGTCACATCTCAGTTCGAACAGCACATACGCGCAGTTACAGATTTACCCCTTGGCTCCACAAAGCTACATTCTGCGGCTGTCATGATTAACCTTCTCGGGGATTGTTGGAAGGGTCGTGATCCTGATTGGAGCGAACTGCTCAGTAATCCAAACGTCAAATTGCATTTGTATGACAAAGGCGAAAGTCGTTCGGGTCGCAAGATGGGCCACTTTTGCCTATTGGGACAGTCCGTTGACAAGACACTGACGGAAGCAGAGAGATTGTATAAAATGCTTTAGTGGATCATAGCAGCAAAAATCCACCATAAAATGAACATTTACCCTTCAAAGTCTACATTCAAAGCTCTTAGCAAAAAAGGTAATACGATACCGGTATATCTCGATCTTACGGCAGATTGTGAAACCCCGTTGAGCGCTTACTCTAAAATTCGCGAAAATGGCCCGGCATTTTTATTTGAATCGATTACTGGTGGCGAACAGATCGGGCGTTTTTCCTTTTTGGGGAGTAATCCCAATAAAGTAATTCGCGTCTTCGACGAAAAAGTTACCATAACCCACAAAGGAGGTGAGGTCGAAATGCTGCCTCCTCAAGCGGATCCTTTATCGGTAATCGAAAATTTGATGGCTGCTTATAAACCGGTCGATCTTCCCGGTATGCCCCCATTTTTCGGCGGCGCAGTTGGTTTTGTGGGTCACGAGTATGTCCACTATGTAGAGCCGACGATCCCAAAGGCAGAAAAAAATGTGTTCAATTTACCCGTTTTGTACTACATGATCACAGATTCTGTGATCACTTTTGATCATGTGCACCAAATAATGCGTATTTGCGTGAATGCACACATTGGAGACGGTAATAGTGATACCGATGAGGCATATGATCAGGCTGTTGAGGAGATTGGACGTATTTGTGCCCAGCTTTCAAAGCCACAAATGCTAGTGCAAAGGCAGTTTGTAGAAACCGACGAACCTGTAGTTCCGGACGGCAATTTTACTAAAGATGAGTTCAAATTGGCTGTTGATCGTGTAAGGGACTATATTCGTGCCGGAGACGTTATACAGACCGTACTTTCTCAGCGATTTAAAAAAGCGTTTTACTCAACACCAGTCGATCTATACAGAGCCTTGCGTATCGTAAATCCATCTCCCTACATGGTATTAATAGAAGATGCTGATTTCTCTGTTGTCGGAGCTTCTCCGGAAGTTCATGTTCGACTAACGAATAATACAGTCGAGATAAAACCAATCGCAGGAACCAGGCCACGCGGTAAGGATGAACCCGAGGATCTTGCTTTTGAGAAAGATCTTTTGGCGGATCAGAAAGAGCGTGCCGAACATCTGATGTTGGTCGATCTGGCACGAAATGACATTGGTCGTGTCTGTGAGTTTGGTTCTGTTTCTGTATCAGAATATATGACGATCGAGCGCTATTCACATGTTATGCATATTGTTTCGCAGATTACCGGCAAGATCCGCTCTGATTTTAACGCTTATGATCTGATGCGGGCAACTTTCCCTGCGGGCACGTTGAGTGGCGCACCCAAAGTAAGGGCGTTACAAATTATTTCTGAACTTGAACGAAATCAGCGCGGCATCTACGGCGGGGCAATTGGTTACTTTGGCTATGGCGGGAATCACGATTCTTGCATCGGTATTCGTACAGCAGTTATTAAGGATGACACGATCCACATACAATCAGGCGCTGGTATTGTGGCTGACTCGGTTCCGGAGAACGAATTTCTTGAGACGATAAATAAGGCCAAAGGAATGCTAAAAGCAGTAGCACTTGCGGAAATTGGAAATACTAATGTGTAAGGTTTGGTAATCTAAGTCGATTATTGTACTCTAATTGGGTAATTTCAAACTGGTACTTGCCCAAGATGTGGAACATTTAAGTAAAACTGCCAACATAATTACTATGGTAAAAGAATTAGACACTCGTTTTGTATCAAATCGTTTGAACCTTAATCGTGACCGTCCGGCGTTTACAAGTTCAAACGAAGCGGATGATG
>CAZUYZ010000051.1:0-24369 GCA_964624365.1 uncultured Puniceicoccaceae bacterium | reverse complement strand
ATGTTAGGTGAAATACTTGAGTGAACTTCCGTTAGAATTAAAAGCCCCTGAAAAAATAAGCCTGAATGAAGTCAATGTAGTCACGCGCAAAAAGCTACCAAAACAGAGAAAATCCGCGTAAATAAAAGGATCGCGGCTGTTTTTGATTTAAAAAGCAAGTGAACTTCCGGTAAAAGAAGCAGCGAAAGTGATGTGCCACTTAATGTTTGGTCTGATTGCTCTAACGGCTGCTCAACTTTATAGAGCTTTCACATAGCTTTTTGTTCTTTGATAGCTGCACGGAAAGCAAATTGGCATAGGAAAGACCCTGTGCTCTGCGTGAGCTTGGCTCCAAAATGTCAAAAATCCCATATTTCCTCGAAATTGCTCCTTAAAATGCTTCTTGCATCGATACTGTCCTGATTTTTGACAATTTTGGGGAACCCTTGAAAAATATACTTTGGGAATTTTCGATTAATGCAATTGCCTCATAGGATTACCTGTCTTCCGGCAGGTTTTCTAATTAACACAACCGCTAGCGGTCAGCTTTCTGATAGCAGCCTGTTTGTCAGTGAACAGTTTAGTTTAGGCGGATTTGACACAGTTCGCGGTTATGACTACCGGGAAGTCAGCCGCGATGAAGGTTATCTGATAAATCTGGAACTGCGCTCGCCTATGTTAGACAGTCGCGATGTGTTACCGAAGCTTACATGCAAAGCCGAGCTACAATTGCTGACTTTCTGGAACTTTGGCTACAGCCGCATTAATGATCCTGGCTTTCTTGAGCTTACCGATATTTACGTGGCGAGTTATGGCCTTGGTCTGCGGGCATCTGTAATCGACTACTTTCAGACATCGGTTGATTTTGGCTGGCAGTTGAAAGATATCGAATCTACTGCCGGTAGCCGGTGGTTTCATGTGAACCTTACGATGGTATTTTGAGCAGGTTCTCAGATATATGAATTTGCAATTATATACACTTTGCTCTGATTTGTTTTTCTCAGGCCAAGTTAATCCGATAATTTCCTTTCGCTGTATCTAGCTCTTCCAACTTCTAACTCCTCCTTTCAGGTTTCAAATGTCAGACATCAAAAGTAAATCAGTTGATTTTATACGCCAGATCATTGCAGCGGATGTTGATGCCGGTAAGCATGATGGGCGAGTGCAGACTCGTTTTCCACCGGAACCAAACGGCTACTTGCAGATTGGCCACGCAAAAGCGATTTGCCTGAATTTTGGTATCGCGGAAGAGTTTCGCGGTCAGTGCAATTTGCGCTTTGACGATACCAATCCGGAGCGGGAAAGTGATGAGTTCGTACGTTCGATTAAGGAAGATATTGAATGGCTGGGTTTTAAGTGGGCAAAGGTCTGCTTTGCCAGCGATTACTTCGAGCAGCTTTTTGAGTGGGCGTTGCAGTTGATTGAATCCGGTCATGCTTATGTCGATGAGCTTTCTTTTGAAGAAATGCGTGATTATCGTGGCACTTTGACCGAGTCGGGCCGTCCGAGTCCATATCGCGATCGACCAGTTTCAGAAAGTCTGGATTTGCTGAAAAGAATGCGTGCAGGGGAGTTCGCGGATGGGGAAAAGGTGTTGCGTGCAAAAATCGACATGGCGCATCCAAATATGAACATGCGCGATCCAGTCATGTATCGAATCAAGCGTATGCATCATCATCGGGTAGGAGACAAGTGGTGCATCTATCCGAGTTACGATTTTGCACACGGGCAAAGTGATTCCATTGAAGAGATCACACACTCCCTCTGTTCGCTGGAATTTGAAGATCACCGTCCCTTGTACGATTGGTTTATCGAAAAGCTAAACATTTTCCCCTCGCGGCAAATTGAATTTTCTCGTTTGAACATGACTTACACTGTAGTCAGCAAACGAAAATTGCGTGAGTTGGTTGAAGGCAATCACGTCGAAGGCTGGGATGATCCGCGAATGCCCACTATTTCGGGTATGCGCCGTCGAGGCTATCCGGCTGCTGCAATACGAAAATTTTGTGAGGTTATTGGCATTACTAAGGTAAATTCCGTAAGTGATGTAGCGTTGTTGGAACACGCCGTTCGCGATGAATTGAATCGTACTGCTATCCGTCGGATGGCAGTATTTGATCCTCTTGAGATTGAGCTGACCAACTGGCCTGAAGATGAGGTGATCGAAGTGGATGCAGTTAATAACCCTGAGGATGATTCAGCGGGTACGCGGAAGGTGCCTTTTTACCGGCGCATTTTTATTGAGCAGGATGATTTCAAGGAAGAAGCTGGAAGAAAGTTCTTCCGACTAAAAAAAGGTGGTGAGGTGCGTCTGAGGTACGCATACATTATCCGTTGCGATGAAGTCGTGAAAGACGCAGATGGCAAGATCGTCAAATTACTCTGTTCTGTCGATAAGGATACCCTTAATAAGCAACCTGAAGATCGGAAGGTAAAAGGTGTGATTCACTGGGTGAGCGCTGAACATGCAAGCCAGCAGTCGGTTCGCTTGTTTGACCGACTATTCACAGAGGAGCAGCCGGACATGGACAAGGCAGGCTCATTTATTGACCATCTTAATCCAGACTCACTCAAAGAGGTAAACGTTCTTTGTGAGCCAAGCTTGTTGGCAGTAAAGCCGGATGAGCCGTGTCAATTCGAGCGTATTGGCTATTTCTGTTTAGACGGTAAACTTTCTAAGCCCGGTGCGCCGGTATTTAACCGTACAGTTGCCTTGCGTGATACTTGGTCAAAAATGGCAAGCAAAGCTTCCTAAGTCTTGCGTTAAAAGTATAATTCTGCCGGTACAATAATTTGACTGAAGTTATGCAAAAAGTTTTTAAAGAGGATTAAAATGACTGAAGAGGAATGGGAAAAGTTGTGCGATCGATGCGGCAAGTGTTGTATCGTAAGACCCACTAGCTTCATGTGCAAGGGGTATGACTGCGCTACCGGGAATTGTCGCGTGTATGAGAAGCGCACTGAAACCTATCCTTGTAGTAAGGTGACACCAGAAAACACAATGGAGCTCCATGCAAAAGGTATTTTACCGGACTCCTGCGCGTATGTGAGATATAAGAAAGGTTTGTCTCCATTGGATTTTGTGCCACCGGTAAAAATGATCCCTTTTGAGATGGCTCCAAGAGTTGTGCAGGAGAAATTCGAGGTCGAAACCAAGCGTTGGCTTGCCAATGAAAAGCGAGAAAAGAAATCAAAGAAATCTTAAAAGTCTATCATGAGAAGCTCACTGAGAAAGTTGGCAATAAAGTAATTGCACATGAGAGAAAGCTTTACTTAATTCTGAGTTGAATCTCTTGTGTAAGACAGACCAAATCAAAATTTAATCTAACAAAAAGTTTAACACCTCAGGAAAGGAATTTATCTTGGATCTAAAAGTAATCAAACAAGTCGTAGAACTGATGAAGCGCTCAGAGATTTCTGAGTTTGAAATCGAGGAGAAAGATTTCAAGCTGCGTTTAAGTCGTAAGAACGGTGAGACTCAGATAGTTCAGGCTGCGCCGGTCGCTACTGCTCCCCCGGTATCCGCAGCGCCAGTAGCTCCAGCTGAAGTTGCAAAACCGTCCGTCGAAGATCCTAATGTCTTTGTGATCAAATCACCCATGGTAGGTACTTTTTACCGTGCATCTTCTCCGGAAAGCCAACCATTTGCTAAAGTAGGTGAAAAAGTTGGTAGGGATTCCATCGTATGCATTATTGAAGCGATGAAAGTAATGAACGAAATTCATGCAGAAACAACAGGGACAATCACTGAAGTTCTCGTTGAGGATGGTGATGCTGTAGAATACGGTCAACCGCTCTTTAAAGTAAAAACAGCTTAATCTGGATGATTAAAAAAGTTCTCATCGCAAACCGGGGTGAAATTGCACTCCGTATCGTCCGAGCTTGTAACGAACTCGGAATAAAGACGCTGGCTGTTTATTCTGAGGCAGACGAGCAATCACTCCACGTACAGCTTGCTGACGAAGCTATTTGTATCGGTGCGCCTCCCGGTAACCAAAGTTATCTGAAAGCTGATCGCATTATTGCAGCCGCAGAGATTGCGGATGTCGATGCGATCCACCCTGGTTACGGTTTTTTGGCAGAAAATGCTGATTTTGCCGAGCAATGTGCTCGTTGTAAGGTCAAATTTATCGGCCCCAGTACAGATGCGATTGTGAATTTTGGCGATAAAGCTAAGGCCCGGGAAATGGCAATTAAAGCAAAAGTTCCCGTGATTCCTGGTAGTGAAGGTATCCTTGAAGATGAAAAAAAAGCACTGGCTGTCGCAAAAAAGATCGGGTTTCCAGTTATTATAAAAGCAGTTGCTGGCGGCGGTGGCAAAGGAATGCGTACTGCACACAATGCGGTTGCGTTTTCCAAAGAATATACGAGCGCTCGCTCCGAGGCCGAAAAAGCATTTGGTAATGGCGACGTCTATCTTGAACGCTACTTAGATGCGCCCCGTCACATCGAAATTCAAATACTCGGCGATCAGTTCGGCAATATTATTCATTTGGGTGAGCGGGATTGCTCAGTTCAGCGACGTCACCAAAAAGTTATCGAAGAAGCGCCTTCACCCTTCATTTCGGATGAAGTTCGTAAGAAAATGGGGCGGGATGCTGTAAAGTTGGCAAAATCGGTCAGCTATGAAGGCGCTGGCACCGTTGAATTTTTGGTGGATAAAAAGGGTGAGTATTTTTTCATCGAGATGAACACTAGGATTCAAGTAGAGCATGGTGTTACTGAGGAAGTAACTGGGATCGACCTGGTCAAAGAGCAATTGTTGATTGCCAGTGGCCAGAAGCTCAGTTACAAACAGAAAGATGTCAAAATCACCAAACACTGTATAGAATGCCGTGTCTGCGCAGAAGACCCGTCTAATAATTTTGCGCCATGTCCCGGTAATATTAACCTCTACTATTCGCCAGGTGGGCACGGCGTCCGGATTGATTCTCATGTTTACAGCGGTTATTCAATTCCGCCACACTACGACAGCATGATAGCCAAAGTTATGGCCTTTGGCAGAAATCGAGAACTTGCTCTGGATCGTATGGATCGTGCTCTAGGGGAGTATCTGATTCGTGGTATTAAAACCAATATTCCTTTTAACCGCGCAATTATTCGCGATCCTATCTTTCGTAAAGGTGAAGCTACTACAAAGTATATAGAGGAATTTGTTAAAAGAGTTCCTAAGGATCTTTACACATAAATAAATAAATCCATATATAAAAAATGTTATGAGCAATAAAAGTGAACAAAGTCCAGAGTCGAAAATTCCGACTATTTCTGAAGATTCAAATACACTTGGGGAAATACACATTAACCATAGCGTTGTCGCAAGTATCGTCCGGTTGGCAGCACTTGAGGTACCTGGTGTAGCTGAAGTTTGTTCCGGAGGTGGCTTCGTTGACGGTATCACAGAGATTTTCTCGAAGAAGAGCGATGAGCGCGGAATCCAAATTGATAAAGATGAAGTGGGGGACTATAAAATTCAAATTCGCGTGATTCTATATTTTGGTGTCGAGCTTGCTGCGACAGGCAACGAAATCCAGCAACGTATTGTAGAAGAAGTTGAGAAAATGACGAGTAAAAACGTCGCAAGGGTCAATGTTGTTATTGATGAAGTCAGAACTGTTAAGGAAGAAGCTAAAAAAAATCAATGGTCTGATGAGCATGAAGAGCTCAGTTAGCTCCTCTCCTGTGCCTATTATTTGATACGTACTTGAAACTATGGATTGTCAAGCAACAGACCTCTTGTGTCAGATTTTCAATTTGGAAAATGTTTACTTGTGGGGGACTCTTCTCTTTCTATTGGCAATTTTGTTTTTGCTTCTCAAGCGTCAGCCAAAGGATATTGTTGCCTACAAAACAGAAAATGGTGATGTCATCATCAGTCGCTCTGCAATCGTCGAGTTAGTTCGCACGTCCTGTCAGCAAATTAGCCAGATAAGTAAACCGAAGTTAAAGGTTTTTACGAGAAGAGGACTCACGCATTTTACTATTCGCATTCAGCTTACTAGTGGTGGACGACTTAAGGATGTTGAAAATACATTACAAAGTCATCTGAGAGAAAGTCTTTCTCAAAATCTTGGGATTGAAAAGCTTGGCACAGTTAACATAATCGTCACTGGTTTCAAGAGTAGCAAAATTCGGCCTGTAAGCGTTGAAAGTACTCCCGATATTCAATCTGGCTTAGCCCCGTCAGGAGACAAACTGAAATTGCCAGACGATTCAAAACATTAACGACTTACCTTTAGTCATTTTCAAAACCGCGCAGTCTAATTTTAAACAGGTTGTGGCATCAATGATTTGAGTAGGACTGTTGAAAAACAAGACGACACACAATAATTTCAAGCGTAATTATAGGTTAGTTTGTATTGGCAGTCTTGCTATACTGATTATCTGTTTTCTGGCATTCAGAGTCTCACTTAGTCACAGAGCAGCTGGCCTTCAACAGCTCGCAAAGGATTTTAGGTTTGCAAATAAAGCAGCTACGATTGAGCCAATGTTGGAGCTCTACTTTCTAGACGGCAGCAACAATCTGAATATTACACAATTAAAGGGAGCCCTGCAATCTGAGTTGGGTTTGCCGATTGAGAAAATAGAATTTGAACCGCTTTCAGGCGCCCCTGAAGAAACGATACGATTTACTCATAAAGACATTCGCTATGGTCCGACGCTTCAGCCTCGCTACAGAATGCGTGTTGTCTACAAAAGCAAAGATCGCTTGATCAGCATGTATACTATTGGAAAAACGCCGGCGGGCAAATGGAAGTTTACAGCTCCAAAACCAGTCTCAGAATGGGATGGTTAAACCCTATAGTTTTGCCAGCTTCAGTATTTTTCTTAGAATGAGTGACCCTACCGCCTATGCAGATTGAAAGCTAAGGTACTGTGTTTAGTTAAAATCTATCGAATGAGTAAAGCCGGAAAAAAGCACAGCAGAATTGGCTTAAGCCCAATCCACGGTGAGTAAATAACTGGCGCGTAGTCGTAGTCAAAGAGGCTACACAAGCCTTGGGTGGATGCCTCAAGAAACGATGACCGCTCTGATCTAAGAAACCTCAAGCCTTTGCGCTTACATGGCATTTTCACCCGCATTGCCGATAGCATTTGCTGTGAATGGCTATTTAAAAAGAAAAAGCCGCAGAACTAACACCACTACTGATTTTATAAGCTCATATGGACGGCACAGATATCCTCGACGAGAACTGGAATATGCTCACCTCCTTTTTTCCGGAGAATTGGAGGGAGCTTGGGCGAGAAACCGACGCAATTACGCGATTGCGTCGGTTTTAAATCAGAGGAACAGATTCATGATGCCTTGTTGATAATAACAGTCTGCCCTTCGAATCGCCGTTAGGATGGGGTTTCGACAAGGTTGTGCGATTCTAATAAGTCGATCATAAATTTGGCTGGTTGGTACTTGCTGATGAGTACCGTCGAAACGTCTCCTTTGATCATACGAACTTCGGGCAACCGTATTTCGGGTGTTTTGTGTGGTGCGTACAAAACATCATCATGAGATGCGTTTTTGTGCTCCTTGAATAAATCGGGCGTAATTTTACCACCCAGATGATCATCGCGCCCTGTCGCAACATGAACAGTGCCTAAAATCTTCTCATCCTGGATATCGCGACCGGAGAAGGGTAGCACTTGGGTGCCGAACCCGAGCTCACCGATCACACCAATCATAGGATCTTCCTTCAAGCGCCTGTTATGATCTTCTATCTCGCCATAATCGCCATAAACAAACTGCGATTTGTAAATGCTCCCATCTTTCACATGCAGCAGGCCTATTGTGTTTTCACCGTACTTAAATGGAAAAATGCCGTCTGCGCTTTCCGGTACGAAATAGACTTCACCGGCTGGAAGGTTAGCTACGTCTGCTTTTCCTGGAGGGCAAAGGCCATGGCTTTTCTGTGCTTTCTGACCGTTCGTATGCAGTGTCAATGTGTAAGTTGTACCTTCAACTTCAAAATCGATCTCAAAACGATCCGCCTCGGTCAGTCCCAGACGTAAGCGTTCGGCTTCTTCACTTACGACGTTGTAATCAACTGAAAGTCCGGTATCCAGAATGATTTGATTCAGACCATGTAGTGTTGCGCCGCGAAAACCAAACTCCTTACATTTTGAAGTTAACGGCGCTGTCGCCGAATAAGTAGAGACCACAAGAACAATATCGTAATTTGGGTAGATGTTTCTGTCGAGGCTGAGCAAGTTTCCATGAATGTCATAGCATTCGTCATCCATCTCAAGGTTGCTTCCACCCGTTTCCTTGTAAGCATAAATTTCTCCGCCGGACCAATTTATTGATTCTAGCCCACCATTTTTAAAACCTTTGTAAAACGTCTCATAACCGTAGTTTTGAATTGATAAAGTTTCATCATCCAGAAATTTGAAATCCTGGATATCTTTTGGATCCGGAAGATCGATAAGAATACAGACCTTTTCTCCATTCCCATTGCCAAAGGAATTGGTCATCAAACGTTTTAAATTAAAGGGTTTAAATTTACGGTCATTTGAATTTAGATTCATAGTAGTGGATAATTTTATTCTATAAGAAAATTAGGCTTAACTTTGCAAAGCTTACGCTGAATTGAATTTATATGGATTATTTACATTTGATCGTTAGCGACTCTTAGAAGCTTACAAGCTAATTGTGTGAAGTGAGAGGGTCTTTATATATTCCATTTCAGCAGTATTTTTTTAATTTCTGCAGACTGGCTTCACATACTTTGTTTTTTCCAGATAGTCATTTGAGAGATGGAATGCTGAAATTTCCTTTTGGTTTCTCTGATTACAAATGGAACGTCTTCAGTAAATTTTAGTTCAAATTCAGGACTTAGATGATCGATTAGCCCATCCAGAGTAGTTTTATCTTCTTCTGTTTTAGAACTGAATCCACCGAGCCAGTTTTCTTTGGGAGTGTGTTCCTCTAACCAAGTATAAGGAGAAGCGATTGCAAGGTAACCGGACGGCGTTAAACGTTCTTTTATGTCTTCAAGGAATTTTTGTGGAGTATGTAGACGGTCGATCAAATTTCCTGCAAAAACAAGATCGTAGCCACTGTAATGTGGTTCTAGGTTACAAGCGTCCGCCTGCGAGAATCTTATTTTGTTTTTGATACCGAGATACTCATCGAAATCACTAAGCTTTATTTCTTTAAGCTCGGTTATATCTCCTTCCCAAGTAACCGAATATCGAATCGTTTTTTCGGACTGTAGCGCAAGCGGTACTTCCAATAACTTTGAAGAAAAATCCAGGGCATCGACGCTATTTGCAATCTTTGCCAATTCGAATGAAGATCTACCAACAGCGCAACCAATATCTAAAACTTTATCAAAATTAGAGCCAATAACATAATGTTTGATGACTTCGATACATTTGTAAGCAAAGTTATCTATCCCAAAATGTTGTTCTTTGCCAAAGTGAAAATCCACGTACTGGTGCTGAAACTGGACTGTATTATAATTATCTTTAAATTTCATTGAGTGTATATGTTTTGAAATCGCAGGGCTTACGTAAATAGTAAAAATACTTTTTGCTGGAAAATGGTTGGCTCGGAGAGTTTGTAAAAAGGTTCGGCTTTCTCAATGGTCGGCTTGAAAGTGACGCGAAAAAGTGTGCTCAATTCGCTCAGAAGAATATTAACTTTATAGTAGATCCAAGTTATTCATCAAAGCCTTCCTGAGTGGAGCCGCCTGCGGTAAAGCTCAGGCGAAGGAAGGCATTGTGAATAACTTTGCTGCGGCGGTCAGTGCAAGCCTATTTGCTTTTGCCGTTCGCCACGGTAAAATGCGGTCACGGCCTACGAATATTTTAACCAAACTTACGAAGTCTAAATCTAGCAATTCGAGGCCGTGACAGCACCCATTTCCAAAACGAATCACTCAAGATGATGCTGACTCAACAGCTTGGCTATAAGGATGATGGAACGTTTTGTATGCCTTGCGAACTGGATCAACTAGGAGATCATGCAGGGGAAGTGCCTGATTAAAGAGATTGATTCTCATTGGTCATTTTTGTTGTGTTTAGAGAGAGAATGAGCATTCAAGTCTTTAAATGCATAAACGAATTTACCCAATAATATTGATTCTTAGTGTCACAAGTCCTAGCACAACATTTTTGAACGCTTCGTTAGATGCTGAAAAGAATAATGAGTCCGAGACTGCTAAAACTGCCTACGAACTACCTCCTTATGTAGTAGTTGCCACGAGAACGCCTTTGTCGCTGAATCAGGTTTCACCATCAGTTTCTTACATATCGGAGGAATCTATGAAACAAAATCAGGATCGTAGCCTGGTAGATGTTTTGGAACGTCAACCTGGAGTCGTTCTAAACAGTAATGGTGCGAGAGGTTCTCTTTCGGGACTTTTTTTGCGTGGAACCGAAAGCAATCATACCAGCTTTTTTCTCGATGGCAGACGCTTAAATCCTGCTTTTAGCAACCAATTTGATTTGGAATTTCTTTCGATTAACAATTTAAGCAGTGTGCAAATTCAGCGAGGACCTTCCTCAGTGAATTTTGGTTCTGCTGGAATTGGTGGTGTGATTAGCTTGCAGACAAAATCTGATCTGGGAGAAAAGACAAATTCTGTTACAGCAGAAGTCGAGTATGGTTCTTATGACTACTACAGGGGTGCACTCAATGCTTCATTGGCGGATGAAGATTGGGCGGTTAGTTTTGGTGCCAGCGGTCTTACAACAGAGAACAAACGTAATAATGATACGTTTGATAACTTCGGCGCAAACAGTCGTATTGAGTACAAGTTGGCAGAGGGTTTAGTCGCTGAACTGATTAGTTTTATTACCGATACTGACAAAGAGCTTCCGGGATCGGTCAGTTTTCCTAGTGATACTAGTTTCAACAAAACGCAATCCTGGCTTATTTCACCCGGATTATGCTTTGAAAATGAAGACTGGTCGGGACGCATCTTTTACTCAAACAGCAAACAGTTTTTGGAAGGTGTTGATACTTTTTCCGAACCTAAGAGTTCTGTTAAATCTAATGAAATTTATTTTCAAAGTGATTATTCCGGTTTAGAACGTATTATCTTTAGCATCGGTGCACTTTACCGGAATGATGAAACAAGAAACGATAATCTCGGCTATCTTGAAAATTTCGGGCAAGCAGGTTTGTGGGCGCAAATTCAATGGCAGCTGTTAAAAGCACTGGGCGTCAGACTGGGTGGTCGTTATGATAAGTATACTGATTTTGATTCGTCGGCTGACGGAAATGTTGAAATTATCTATTCACTTACTGACTTAGGCACAGATTTTTTTGCTAAACTAGCGACTTCATATTCGCCTCCCTCCAGCCTGGAACTTGCTTTTGATAGTGACCCTTGGGGCACTGCTCTGAATCCGGAAGAATCGACTTCGTATGAAATAGGATTTAGGCAGAATTTGTTGGGTAACAAATTGAACCTTTCGTCTGTCATATTCCGCAACGAAATCGATGATCTAGTCTTTTTTGTAGGTTCTGATGCGATCAATGTTAATCGCGCAACAACGGAAGGAATTGAATTTAATGCTCAGTACAATCCTTTGGAGAGTTTGAGTCTTGGAATCGGGTACACTTACTTAACTGCATTAGACAATGGGATGGATCAACGGTTACTGCGTCGACCACGTCATATATTACAACTTTCAACAAATTACCAGATCACTGAAAAGCTTCATTTTGGAATACAGGGAATCGGATATTTCGGCCGGGAAGATGCCATTTTTGGTCCCGCACCAGATTTTTCTAGAATTCAAGTAGATCAGGAAGACTACTTTGTAATTAATGCACTTACAAATTACAAAATAACAGATCGACTGAATCTATTTGCCCGTGTCGAAAACCTTCTGGACGAAGACTATCAGTCTGTTCTTGGTTTTCCTGCGTTGGGCCGTGCTGGTTACATTGGCGCTCGGTTAGGTTTTTAAGTACACTTTTGCGATTCCAAGTAGCGCCTTAGTAGTCAACAGTCAGCCCCATTCAGTAACCGAAGAGTATTCGCTCGCATTTTAAAAAAAACCTTCAATCTTAAATAGATTGAACAATGGTTGATTCTTGGGAACTTTTAAAACTTTTGGCAGATGCCACCCGCATGCGTATTCTTTCGCTACTCGCAAAAGAAGAGCTTTCTGTTGCTGAGCTACAGGAGATTCTAGATATGGGGCAGTCGCGGATTTCATCCCACTTAAGCCTTTTGAGAAAAGGTGAACTGGTCCAGGACCGTCGTGAGGGGAAAAAGACGTTTTATACTTTAAACCCTGTATTTGAGAGCGATAGTGGCGCTTTGATGCAGGCCGCTTTTGAGAAAATCAATGATACAGAACTGATTCATAATGACAGCACCAATTTGAATCGGATTCTGGAAAAACGTAAGCAAAAAGCCGAAGAGTACTTCAATTCAGTCGCTGGACGATTGGGCAAAAACTATTGTCCGGGCCGTAGTTGGGAGGCCATTGGACACTTCCTGCTGCATCTGACACCAAAAATAAAGATAGTCGATCTTGGCGCGGGTGAAGGCTTGGTTTCGCAGCTGTTAGCTCGACGTGCAGAGGAAGTGGTCTGTATCGATAATTCACCCAAGATGGTTGAATTTGGCAGTGATTTGGCAAAAAAGAATGGTTTTACCAATTTGGTTTACAAATTGGGCGATATTGAGGCTGTGCCTTTGTCGGAAAATATTTTTGATTGCGCTTTACTTAGCCAAGCTCTGCATCACGCTCAAAATCCGCAGAGAGCAGTTGAGGAGGCCTTTCGTGTCCTGAAGCCAGGGGGACAAATCATTATTATCGACCTGTTGGAACACTCATTTGAAAAAGCACGCGATTTCTACGCAGACGTATGGCTGGGGTTCTCAGAGAATACACTATATCGACTTCTAAAGACTGCCGGATTTCGTAAAGTTGAGGTTAATGTTGTAGCAAGGGAAACAGAAGCGCCTAATTTTCAAACCGTTTTAGCAGGTGGGATCAAACGCTAGCTTCCAACTTCTAACTCCTTATTTTTAAAGATAAAAACAAGTTTTCTATCTAATGAATAACGCATCTATAAAAAAATATTTTGAGTCTGCTTCTGTACTAAGACACTACACAGAGGCTGCCAAAAATTTAGGGCTCTGGAGATCTGAAGAGAAAATATTCAAACGTCTATTCCAGCCTGATATCTCGTTGCTGGAGTTGGGGTGTGGAGCAGGGCGCATTGCATTTGGTCTTTATGAACTAGGGTACAAGAATATCTTGGCTACGGATTACTCCCCAAAAATGATCCAACAAGCCCGTCATCTGGCAAAGCTTTTGGAATATCCTGTGCCGTTCCGAGTAGCCGATGCAACCGATCTTGAGTTCGAGGACGATGTTTTTGATGGCGCTATTTTTGGTTTTAACGGTCTAATGCAGATTCCAAAAAAGGAGAAACGAGAAAAGGCGCTAAACGAAATCCTGCGGGTAATCCGTCCGGGAGCCTGGTTTGTTTTTACAACGCACGATAGAGAGTATTCAGCACATCAGCATTTTTGGCAGCAGGAGGAGCGACGCTGGCAGACAGGTCAACAATCTGGAGCGCTGAATGATTTTGGGGATCGCTATGAGCCAACTGAAGAGGGCGCTCACTTCATGCATGTACCAACAGTGTCAGAGATGAAAGCAGTTTTAAATCGCGTTGGCTTTCGTATCGAAGCGACCGTTATGCGATCCGAGATTGCGACTGAACCAGAAGACGTGAACGAATTTTCCGACGAGTGCCGTTTTTGGGTGACACAGAAGCCCGCTTTGATCGCGTAATAAAATTATTGAGTGTCAGAACTTAAGCCTTTTTCAACTAATTCGTTGCTGAGCGCACTTGAACTGGTAAATACTGCGAATTGCTGCAAAAAGCTGCTGATTTGCGCAAGCTTTTCATTATCAACTTTAACATCAGGTATATTTTTCTCGTCTATGTAGACAAATAAGCCTGTATCACCACTGGTAATCATAGGGGAGAGTTCGCCTATTTCCATGTTTTGAGCCTGCTGAAGTGCGGTCCGATTAATCGTGCGTGGCGCTTCGCTCAATTTAAAGGCTTCGCTAGTCGTAACGCTTAAACCGAGTGCCTCAGCAGATGTATTGAACTTAGTTTCGGCAGCTAAGAGAGCTGAAAGTTCATTTTTAAGCTCTTCGCCTTTTTCGTTGAAGAGTCTTCGCTTTTCTTCAGCGCCGAAGTCCGCTTTAACAGCCTCTTCAACAGCTTCATAAACAGGTATTTCTGGAGCCATCCGACCTAAGAAAATAAGCACTCCGAATCCATCTTTTAATTCATACGCATCTGAGAAGTACCGCTTTTCATTAAGCGCAAATGCAGATTTAAGCATTTCAGCAGAAAGATCGCTACTGCCAGCCTCTTCAGCTGTGTAGGGTGCCATTTCCGTTACTTCCAAATTTTGCTTGTCTAACAGTTCCTGAAATTCAGGTGTATCAAATTGAACGTCGTTTCGGTAAAGCGTGAGAGCAAAATCCTGTGCGGCTTTATTAGCGTTTTTGTTAATAGTCTTTGTGGTCAAATCAGCAATGACATCATCACGCACATCTTCAAACGTAACTGTTTGCGACTGAGATGCCTCTGCTTCAGTATCTTCCGTTTTAGGCTGTAATGCCTGATATGCCGCAACAAACCGAGCACGGTTAGCCATAAAATGTTTGCGCAAACCATCTTCCGAAAATTCGGTTGCCAAGTCAGCGTATTGTGAACTCGAAAACTTTACATAACTAGCCTGGATTCTCTCAGGTAATTCGTAGCGTTTTAGGTTGGCTGTATAAAATTGTCTCAATTTGTCTTCATCAAATTCTATTTCCGGGTCGAAATCATTGTAGCTAAACTCGGCGGTAGTTATTTTGAGAGTAGTTTCGTCAAGCTGCACTTTGGATATCGCTTCAGATGGAAGAAAGTATCCCGGGCCGGAAAGAACCTTCTCAACCTGTTCGATCTGGTAATCCTCTTCCAAAACTTGAATTATAAGGCCCTGATCCATACTTGGATCAGTCTCAATTTTATCTATAAAGCGAGTATAGGCGTCACGGCTGAATTGACCATCTGGGCCTCGAAATGCAGCCTTGGATTGAATGAATTGTGCGAACAAGTTTTCTGTAGGAACCGGAATGCCGACCTTGTTTGCGAGATGGAGCAGTGCGATGCGACTTATAAGCTGCGATTGAAACTGTTGTTCGTTTTGAAGAGGTCGCCCAGTATCAAAGATATTACTCAAGGATACTTTTTTACTTAGAGCTTCTATTTCATGTTGGGAATTAAGGTCGTATCCGTAAAAAAGGTTTTTTTCGTATCCATCCCTGCTAGTCGTGCAACCGGGTGTGTTTCCAATAGTGAAGACAAAGGCAATGATGATGATTGCCAGCAAAGTGATGAATATCCAGCGTCCGTGGCGGATAAGATGATTCTGAATCCATGAAATCATAAGCGGTAACTAAAAAGACGCGGAGACTAAATGCCTGATATTTCTTGTCAACCCCGAGGTTTAAGGCCGAATTCAAGTGGTTATTATTAGTTCTTTCGAAATGGGGATCGAAGCTAATCCAAGTCAACTTAATCTACAGTAAAGAATTCAAAAAATACGCTGTTTAAAAATCCATCAAAATAACCCGTTAGAGCGAGATAGGCTAAAAATGTGCTGCCACCAAATCCGATCGCAACGGAAAAGAGACTCAACGAGAAATTCCTGGCTAAAGTTGTCAAGATAACACCAAGTCCAAATGAAATGGACGCAGACAGGATATACAAATCATCAATGGCCCAACCAACATAGGCTCCGAAACCTAACGTGAGCATAGCACGGACACGTATCAGCGGGTAAAGTTTTCGATCACCAAAGTAAATATAAACAGCAAGTAAAAGATCGGCAATTCCCAGTAAAATTAGCGGATAGTTCAGAAAAAGATTTACTCTTTTAACGGAAATGAGCTCTCGGACTGCTTCCACATGAGGCACAATCAGCGTCACTGCAGAAAGTAGCATAATTAAGCAAAGCCCGTTATTTATTAAATTTTTAGCTCGTTCAAAACTTGCGTCTTTTCTTCTTTTAGCGCGTGCACTTTTGGTGTCGTTCTCAGCGACCGCAAGCATGTCAGCAACTGTACTTTTTGCTTCCTCCTTGGAACTGCTTTTTTTCTTTTTCTGCTTTTTTGCCTTATTATCCTCAGCTTCTTCAGGCTTGTTGATTTTGAGCGTTAACTTTTCGCGTTCAGGAAAAATCTTCTCTCTAAGTTCAATGTTTGTTCCTATCGGCAACCATTCTTCTCTGGGATCGTCGTAGTAAAGAGTATCTATGGTTACTTGCTCAGCTTCTACTAAAGTCAAGAGTTGCTCGGGAGTAAATGGACCGCGGGATTCATCACGATCAGGTGTTCGGATATAATATTCAGGCATGATAAGGAGTTCTGTTAATATGTTAAAAATACAATAATATACACTTTAAAAAAATCATTCTGATTACCCTTCATCAAGAGAAATCGGCATGGAAATAAGTGCCTGATGTGAAATTGCTTTCCTGATTCGGTTTAGGATTAATCTCTCAAGATGCACATTATATTTACCTCTGGTTAGAAATGAGACTTCAGTTTTGATGCAGCGCCAGGTCTACGGAATGGAAAATCTCTGAGGAGTAGGGGACGTTTTAACCTTTTTTTTAAACGGCCTCGTAAAATCAGAAATATTTGGGCAGTGGTGAAAACATCTCCCTCGGCTGTATGGCGTTCAGCGAGCGGAACATTTAGCTGGGCAGAAACTTCTTCCATACTGGGAGGGCGTTGATTTGCATAACCTGTTCTTCGAAATGCTTCCAATTCCGAACTGGCAAAATGAGCTGTATCAAGCAACTGATTTCTCAACGGTACTGAAAAATGCCGCTCTAAGGCAACATTGAGCATGGCGGCGTCAAATGCTACGTGATGTCCAACGATGACAGTACCCTCCAGAAGCGGAATCAATTGCTCAAGCACAAGTTTTTCGGGTGTACCTTTTTCGGTCTGAGAAGGCAGAATACCATGAATTTTCGTCGCTTCGTTGGCTTCTTTTAAGTCCTGATACACGTACCATGATTGGAGCGACTTAATATGGAATTGACCGTCTTCAATAATAGTTACGGCAACTGACAAAATACGGTCATTATGCAGATCAAATCCAGTGGTCTCTAGATCAAGAACAGCCCAACGAATTGAGGCTTCCGGATTCTTTTTGCTGACGGGAGTGTGCAGGCGGTAAGCTTCGAATTGAGCCGGGTATTTTCGTCGGAACCACATAATTAGGATAAAGGCTTGGCTATCGTTTTCGTGCTTCGATGTAAAACTCCTCTCTGAGACTGCTTTGAACCATACGTACCACATCAAAGACGTTCACTAGTTGAGCCTTTTCCATTTTGGTGAGTTTTTCCGGGTCAATAAATCGTCCGGAATCCCCCCGTTTTAATCCATTCATGGTTCGTAGTCGCAGTAAAAAATCGTAAGCTTCTTGTGCCAAAAGGGCTATTTCTTTTAGGCTTTCGACTTTTTTTGCGATTTCACTCCAACGACCGCCAGTCGAGTATCTCAGTGAAAGCTGATATTTCAGAGCAAACGCCTGTGCCGCTTGTCGTAGAGGAGCCATAGCACGATTTTTAATGTCAAATTCACCCGAATTTCGACCTTTTTTTTCAACAACAAACTTCCCCAGAAAGTTTAGAGGAGGGGATAGCTCAGTGGCCAAAATCGCCAATTGCCGGAGAATCCCAACATTGTTAGATACGTGTTCAAACATCGTTGAACGTATCGATTCCGTTAGCGACTTATTTCCTGTAACATGACGCATATCATAAATGATAATTGCACGAAGCAATTCAGTTGAGTCAGTAAATGCATCGATCGACAGAATTTCTTTTTTCCATTCCTGATCAGACAGACACCATTTGGGATTAAGGGCCATGACATTGCCCTGGCAGCGAGAGAATCCGCAGTAAATCATCTTCTGAATGACACTTTCGGCAAGGCTGGTCAGTTGCTCTCGTATCTGTTGATCCTTTTCTGTCGAACCACTGGATTTGAATACGATAGCATTATCCATATCGGTTCTTAGTGTTTGCTCCCGACGTCCGTCACTGCCAACCGATACCCATGCCCAGTCTAAATCAGAGACGTCCTGACCATTTTCCTGTCTTTTATTCAAAGTTATCTGGATCAAACGCTGAACTAACTCATCATATAACTCTGCGCTAATCTGCCCGATGAAAAGGCCGGAGATGCTCGCTTCCAAATAGGAGCGAATAATTTTCTCGATATCATCGCAAATTTCGCGCAGTCGAACTGTTGTCCTGGCATGACGGATTTCACGTAGCAAACCCGCCGGATGGTGACCAGTTTGTCCCAACAAGTCTTTTTCTGTGCAAACGTCCAACGCCGGACTTTGATCCGTGCCATCTTCGGTAATGCATACCTGACTAATTCGCTGTCGTAGCATGAGCAAAATCGCAGCGGTGGCATTAGATTCACTTTCAACGGTTACCACCGGATGAGCCATAATCTTTTTCACTGGCTCATTCTTACTCAAATTTTGTACAACTACCTCATAAACTATATCTCGATGGGTGATAATTCCACGAGGGTGACGATTTTCATCCACTACAAGAATTGAAGGAATGCGTTTCTCCATCATTTGTGTAGCAGCATCATAAATACTTAGGTCTGGGCCACATGTTAACAATCGGAGTATGTTTCTTGGTCGAATCTGATGTGCGCCATCCAAATGCGCCTGGAGGATATTATTCGATCGAGTCGAAGAAGAAGTGGCCATTTCTTGCAACACCGGCATTTTTCCAGCGAGCTTAGTTGTCCAATACAAATGTCGCCGAATGTAATTTCTAGCTTCATCATTTTCAGAAAGTAGGGGTTCTACAAAATTCCAGTCGAAACAATAGAGCAGACTGTCTTCGATTACGTCAGCAGAAACACGAAAAGTGGCTGCTTCATACAAAGCTGTTAATCCCAGCAAATCACCAACATCCCGCACATCCACTAACTCTTTATGGTTTTCCTTGGTAACATTGTACTCAACGCGTCCACGTTCCAAAAAATACAGGGTGTTTCCAGCGCTTTCATTTTGCTTCCACACGTTCTCGCCCTTTACCAAAACTTTGACCGAAGCCTCCTTTGCAAGTGACTGAATAGCGTGTTCCTCTAACATGGAAAAGGGTGGAAACCGATGTAAGGAGTGTGCAATACGGTCTGGAATTACGTTTTTCATAGATTTATAAAATTAGACATAATATATATTGTGCGCAATATAGCAAAACCTAGAAAAGCAGGCTTACACTTAAAAAATTTCAAACATCTCAGAAGTTGTCGCCCCGAGCATTATTGAGCCAAACCCCAATGGTTATTAAATGGATAGTAAATAAAGAGCGCTTTTCCGATGACTGTTTTCTCAGGCACTAATCCCCAGGAACGACTATCTCTACTGTTATCGGAATTATCGCCCAGGGCGACAAAGCTGTTCTCATCAATTTTCCATTTTAATCCTTTATCAAGGTTTCCTGTATTAACATAGCCTTCGTATTCACCCGATTGTTCCGAATTTGAGATAAATGCATCTGCTTCGTCGCGAGGTTTACCATTTACTAGCAATGTACCATCAAGAATTTCCAAAGTTTCTCCACCAACTCCGGCAAGGCGCTTGATATAATATTTATCGCCGAGTTCTTCACTAATTTCCCGTGTTCGAAATACGATTGGTTCACCAACCTTTGGCTGCCTGAAATGGTAGCTAATGCGATCTACGAACAATGCATCACCTAGGTTAATATCAAACCGTAGGATAGGTTCTCCCTCCTTAACTTCTTTATTCAGCGCTAATGCGCGACCACTGGGACTGTCTTTCGAAACAACGGCCCTGGTTAAATCCGCGTTTGGGAAAAACTCAGCAACAACAGGTAGTAGATTGAATCCCAGAGGGACTTTTATTGAATGAATGATTCCTTCGACTGAAAAAAGATACTCAGTCTGCGTGGATGGAACGATAAAAAATTTCCGATGAGGAACCTTACGACTTGTGCTGAGGTTGCCTTCTTCATCTGTGACCAGCAGCAACGAAACGGATCCGGATTTCTTTGCGATCGAGTCTCTGTATTTTGTGCCCAATCTGATTTTGTTAAGAATTCTCTGTGCTACGCTAGGCGCAACTTCAGTTTTATCGTATATTTCATAAGTCATCCCGTTGTATGTTGGATACATGGAATTGGTCGGAATGATAAAGGGCTGAAAAAAGAAGGTGCGCACGCCGATCACAACAATTGCTGCAACCAGCAAAACCTCCAGATTATCGCTCCAGAAAGTCTTGGGGTAAATTTTACCACCGACTTTGCGCAAGAGTTTATCAAGATTTGCCATAGCCGCTTCAAAGGCTTGTTGGGAATCAACTGTTTCATCCGCGCACATGGACTCAACTTTGAGAATTTTTTCTTCCAGTTCAACCAACTCTGCCTCAGAGATTAAATCTCGTCGATAGTGATAGACTTTGCTGGCCATTCGCAGCAGTTCTTTCGCCTGTTTTCTCAACTTTCTCATCATAGGATTGTTTGCCTTGCGTTGCGTTAGGGATCAGTTGCTGCTGCCATCAGAAGTCTTTAGAATCTTAATAAAAGCGTCCTGTGGAATTGAGACACTACCAATGTTTTTCATGCGCTTTTTACCTTCTTTCTGTTTTTCGAGTAGCTTACGCTTGCGGGAAATATCACCTCCATAGCATTTTGCAGTTACATCTTTTCGGAAAGCGCTTAGCGTCTCTCGCGCGACGATGTTAGATCCAACAGCAGCTTGTATGGCAATCTTGAACATTTGGCGCGGAAGAATTTCTTTGAGCCGTTTACAAAGCGCTCGTCCCCTGCCCTCAGCCTTGTCATTGTGTACTATGGAGGAAAAGGCATCCACCGTTTCACCATTTACCATCAAATCAAGTCGAGACAGCTTGGCTTTCTGGTACCCATTCATTTCATAGTCCATCGAACCGTAGCCGTGTGTAATACTTTTTAAACGATCGTTAAAATCGATCAGAATTTCGTTGAGTGGCAGGTTACAGACAATCATTACACGCTGAGCGTCAATAGTTTCAGTGTGCTCACAAATGCCGCGTTTTTCAGAGACCAGCGCAAGTACATCGCCAATTGATGAGCTGGGAATATGAATAGAGGCGGAAATCATCGGCTCCTCAATATACTCGATTTCAGAGCTGTTGGGCAGGTAGATTGGGTTGTGTACTTCCAGCATTTCCTTATCCGTTTTGGTCACCTTGTAAACAACACTGGGATAAGTCGAAATTACATCCAGATCGTACTCACGTCGAATTCGCTCCTGTATGATTTCCATGTGCAACAATCCCAGAAAGCCACAGCGGAAGCCAAAGCCAAGCGCGACTGAATTCTCTGATTGATAGACAAAGGCCGCATCGTTGAGGCGTAGCTTGGCCATACTCGCTTTGAGTTTATTGTAGTCACTGGTATCAATCGGATAAATGCCGCTGAAAACCATAGGACTAACTTGCTTGTATCCAGGCAGCATCTCAGCAGCTGGAGACGCTGTGTGAGTTATGGTATCACCTAATTTGAAGTCCGTAACATCGCGCATATTGGTCACGATGTAACCAACGTCACCGGGATTCAGACTATCCTGCCTAGTCATTTCGGGAGAAAAGCGCCCTACTTCCTTCACCTGAATTTTTCGCTTATCGCTCATGGTGATTACTTGATCGTTTGCTTTTACAGAACCGGAAAATACTCGAACGTAACAGATAACACCCTTATAGGCGTCGTAAATACAATCGAAAATAAGCACTCTAAGACCTTCAATCTCTGCCCAACGTGGTGATGGAATACGTTCAACCGCAGCTTCAAGCAAATCTTCAATGCCAATTCCGCTTTTGCCGCTGGTTCGCACGGCTTCCTCTGCTGGAATAGCCAGAACATCTTCGAGCTGTGTTTCGATAGCTGGTATGTCAGCGCTAGGCAGGTCAACTTTGTTGATGACCGGAATGATGCTTAGTTTTTGCTCGGAAGCCAGATAAGCGTTGGCAACGGTTTGAGCTTCAATGCCTTGCGCTGCATCAATCAAGAGCATTGCCCCCTCACAGGCTGCCAGACTTCGGGAAACTTCATAAGAGAAATCGACGTGTCCGGGCGTATCAATCAAATTAAATGTGTAGTCTTCCCCGTTTTTTGCCCGGTAGACCATAGTTACCGGATGGCTTTTTATTGTGATGCCCCGCTCTCTCTCAAGATCCATCGAATCAAGCAGCTGATCTTTCATCTCACGCATCTCAACGGTACGCGTCAGTTCCAGGATACGATCTGATAAGGTCGTTTTTCCATGGTCGACGTGTGCAATGATGCAAAAATTGCGAGTGTGTTCTAGATCGGTCATCAAGCTACAATTCTGTTTTAGGCCCACGAATCTTCACGAATCCACACAAATGATAATTTAATATGAACATACCTTACGCCAGCATTAATAGATTAGCGATCACCAGTTTATCCGTGGACCAGAAATTCAGTAGTAATAGAAAAAGCTAAAATCAAATGCTTCAGGAAAAGTTCAACGTCTAAATAACGCGGGAACAAAGAATCGCTTAAACAGGCAGATCGCTGAATTCAGAGATTGGTACGATGTTAAGCGCCTTATCAATACGCTTTCCAAAGCCAGCCAGCACTTTACCTGGGCCACATTCGTAAAAAGTCTCCATCGAATTTTCAGTGTTCATAGTGCGCAGGCAATCCTCGAAACGAACGGAAGACACAATTTGATCCGCCAGCGCCTTTTTGATTGAATTAGGTTCAATCACTCGTTTGCCAGTCACATTGGTGTAAACTGCGATTTCAGGTGTTTTGAAGTCGATCGGTTGAATGAATTCAGCAAAGGCATTTTTGGCGGAAAGCATTAATCGACTATGATAGGCTCCTGCAACATTGAGCAGTTTACACAGCTTAAAACGTCCCTTTGCCCCTTCCACAGCCTTCAATACTTTATCCTTTTCGCCGGAAACAACAATCTGTCCCGGGCAATTCAGATTGGCTACCTCAATGTCGAATTCATCGCAGAATGCCTGAACCTCCTCAAGCGAACCACCAATTACGGCAGCCATTCCACCTTCGGTTGATTCGCAGGCTAGTTGCATCAGACGACCTCGTTCAGCGACTAGTTTCAGTCCGGTGGCAAAATCATATACTCCTGCAACTGCAAGCGCAGTCAATTCTCCGAGACTCAAGCCACAGGTCGCCTTCAAATCGTCCAACTTACCTGTTTCCTGCAATAGCTTGAACACAGCAAAGCCGTGAACATACAAAGCTGGCTGACAAACTTTCGTCTCCGTCAGCGCCTCAACAGGGCCATCAAAACAAAGTGTTTTCAAATCCCAGCCCAGTATCTGATTAGCTTCGTCATAAAGAGCTTTCGCTGCCTCAAAGTTTTCATAGAGCGACTTGCCCATGCTAACTTGCTGCGCGCCCTGTCCGGAAAAAAGAAGTCCTGTTACCATATGCAGTTAGGACAACAGGACTTCTTAGAGTGTAAACATTTTTTTAAGGTTAACGATCGATTACTACGTTTTTATTTCGGACTTTACCTCTTGGAATCGCCTCGACATGACCATCCAAAAAAGCAACGAGCGCATGGTTGTTTGCCCTGTAGCTCAAAGCTCCTTCCGTCGATTCATCAATATCTATTTCTACACCATTATCGGAATATGTACCACCGAGTTTGGAATCCGGACTGTTTATAGCTGTAGTGTCTGGCGCTACCCAAGTATCAGGTCGCGTGAAAGTAGCCTGCGCAAACCCCGTCGCAGTAATTTGAGTGCCTTCACCGACAAGTATAATTTCTGAGTGATTTTCCTCTATATTCCACACTGGAAAGCGATCAACGCTGGCGCATATCAGACCGTGCACGGAATATGTACTGGGTGAATTGCGCACCTCTCCTCCTCCATCAACAAAGCCAGTAGTCGTTATTTCATTTTCCAAAAAGGGTGAAATCAGGATATTGTTACCTTCTTTATTGGAGATTGATTTCTGATCCAAGTAAGAAGCTATTTCAAGATACCAGTAAGTGTTGTAACCAGTACCAGCAGGAGGCTGATAATATCCAACGGGATAAAGACCATTGTTGTCTGATGAATACATCTGCATGGCAGAAGCTATTTGACGCAGGTTTGATAGCGATTTTGTTGTTTTGGCAGAATTTCGAACTGATCCAATGACTGGAATAACGATTGCGATTAATATCGCCATGACCGCTATAGTGGCCAGTAATTCAATCAAACTAAAACCATCTTTAACAAAATGATATTTATTTGATGCGCGATGTTTTCTGAAATAAACCATTTTCTTTAAAAGGAACTCTATCAGATAAAGC
>CAZUYZ010000050.1:0-12981 GCA_964624365.1 uncultured Puniceicoccaceae bacterium | reverse complement strand
GATGCTTATATAAATGCATTTAACTTCCTGAAGCTGCAGGGCAGCCTTGCCTTTGAGATGGGCCCGACACATGTGGTGAGTGTGGCCACCGGGATTCCGGCCAATCTGGGCGCGGCGCTGGGTAACATCGGTCTGGACGGTATCGCCAGTTCGCTGGGGAGTGTAGCCGGAGTGACTATCGGAGAGAACTTCAGCAGCATCGGTGGCCTGGAAGTGGGCTCGATGACAGTGGGTGCTTCAAATGTGGAAGGCTTCTTTGGCTTTGGCGATTATGTGTTTGGCACACCGATAGAGGAACAGGATGTGCTCGGCTTTTATCTGGAGGACATGGACTTTGGCCTGGGCCTGTTTGATCCGACGGTCAAGGCACTTCCGGGACTGGAAGAGCTGCCTGAGTTCATCGCCGGCAAGGCAACTGCGGACAGCTTTGGCTTCAAGGGTGGCTCGTCTGATATTTTTGAAGTCAGCGGCACGGGTATCACGCTGAACATGAACAATGGCGACGAGTGGCCGGGCGGTTTTGGCCCGCCGGTGATCGACTTTGCGACGAGCTTCCCTGCGGCAGACCGCGATGGTGACGGCACGGCGGATCCTGCCGGCTTTGAGGTAAAGACCGGTGGAGATCCGGTATATCTGGACTTTGACGGCAATCAGCGCTTTGGCGTGGAGATCGCCGATGCACGGGTAAATATTTTTAATTTTATACATTTGTTCGGATCCTTTGCCTTTGAGATGGGGCCAACCTCTGCCGTTAATGTTAATACGGGAATCCCTGCGGATCTTGCATCTATACCTGGTTCGGAAGTTGTTACAGACACAATCAATGAGTTTCTAAATGTGTTTGACTTGGATTTAAGTGACGACTTTTCAACGATCAATGGATTGGAGGTAGATTCGATGACAATCAGTGCGACGGACGTATATGGTTTTGTTGGGCTGGGCACTCCCGATTTTGACAGGCCGCTTGAAGAACAGGATCTAACCGGGTTTGGTATTGAAGACCTTGATTTTGGGATGGGGATTTTTATTCCAACGCTTCCGGGTCTGGATAAATTTCTGAAATTTTACTCCGCAAAAATTGATGTACGCAGTTTCACGACTGTAGGGTTTGATGATTTTCTGGAATTCAGCGGGGAAAATCTTCAGGTGCGTTTCAATTACGGTACATCCATTGGTAGTATAGCGACACCGGTCATAGATTTTGCTGGCAGCTTCCCGGCAGAGAGTGGCGATGAAGATGGTGATGGTTTGTTGGATGAGCCTGCAGGGTTTCAGATAACAACAGCGGGAGAGCAACAGCTTTATCTGGATTATGACCAGCTTATCATCGGTGTTTCTGTGGATAATGCCTTAGTAAAAGTACTGGATTTTGTTTATTTAAATGGTAGTTTCTCCTTTGATTATGGTCCCACTTATCAAATTGATTTGAATACAGATCCGGGTATTCTGGATGTAGTTGAAGGTGTGATTCCTTCAAGTCTTGAGTTCAACAGCATAACTGTGGGTGCTTACAATGTGAATGCCTTTGTGGGTCTTAATGCCGAAGAGTATTTTGAAGATCCTGAAAATTCAGATGCTCTGGGTCTGGCAATCAATGATCTGAATTTTGGCATGGGGATCTTTAAACCCACTTTGGTGCCTCAAAACTTGCAAGCATACGCACCGACCTTTATTGCCATGCATGCAGAAGCTGAGTTGCTTGAATTTGTTGGGCTGGGAGACTTTTTTGAAGCATCTTTATACAATGTGACGATATCTGTAAACTGGGGTCCTCAGTTCACCCCTGGAATCGGGATGACCTTGGATTTTGCTTCGAGTTTTCCGGGAGATACAGAAACGCCCGTAGGATTTCCTGTCCGGACAGGCACGACGACACCACCTGTATATCTGGATTTCAGTGAACGGATTCTTTTCGCCGAAGTGGAGAGTGTTGTTTTATCGATAGGCGATGTTATTCAGGTTAGCGGTGGAATGGCGTTGGAATACGGAACAATTCAGCAAGTGGATATCAATCTGGGTGATCTGGGTGGCTTGTTTGATGGTCTTCCCGGTGTTAATGATGGTGTTCTGGAAGATGTCTCTGTTCAGACATTAAAAATAGGTCTGTCAGACGTGCGTGTGTTTGTGGGCTGGGGTGGTTATTATGAAGATACCAATGGCGACAAAAAGATTAATGATTTGGATAGTATCAATGAGGATGCTGTCGGATTTGTTCTGGATGATCTGGATTTTGGGATGGTCCTGATGCAGCCAGTGGTTCAAATTCCACCGGTGCCGGGGAATTATTACGCCATTTCTGCACATGCGGATTTCGTGGGTCTGGTTGGAATTCCCGGAGTGACCATGGAAGCCAGAGATGTCAGCTTTGGATTCAATAGTTCCAGTCTGCAGCCAAGCCTGTTGATAGTGCCACCAACAGTCGACTTTGTCTCTAGTTTTGGACCTGAAGGACTGGAAGTGCCCACAGGTAACAATCCTGTGTTTATGGACTTTGACTCCTACAGAATCGGCCTTTCGATTGGATATGCAGAGATTAACTTCTTTGACGCTCTGTTCCTGTCCGGTAGCTTCTCTATCCAAATCGGTGGCACCGAGACGGTGACGCTGACGGACGGAAGCACACAGGAAGTCACGACAATGACCTTTGGTATGAATGATGTCTATGGCTTTGTTGGCGCGGGCCCTTACTGGCAAGATACCAATGGCAATAACCGTATTGACGAAGAAGACACGCCGAATGATGTCGATTTCGGCATCGCTCTGGAAAATCTGGATGGTGGTTTCGCGTTTATGCGCACGTTTCTTGGAGATGCTGTCTCCGGCGATCTGGGAGTGTATCTGGCGGCAAATATTTCCATAGAATCGGCAGGTTTGGTTGGTCTCGATGATGTGACTCTGGAGATGAATGACTTTACCCTGCAAATGAATATGGGCATTTCGCTCGACGGATCCGACTTTGATTTTGCCCAATTATTTAATTTGGATGTTATCGACTTTAAGGCATCCTTCGGAGAACAGGGTTATGCTGTCGATACCGGTAATCCGGATGAACCGGTATTCCTTGACTTTGAACAGCTTTATTTTCGAATTTCCGGTCAGGCGCTGCTCAACCTGTTTGATGTGGTCTATGTAAATGGTTTCATGGATTTCCGGTTGTCATCCAGCGAGTTACTGATTTTTGCAGATGCTGTAGCGAGTCTGGGCGCTCTATCCAAAAGCCGTGGCGGCAACCCGATTTTTGAGTTTAACGCACGTGGGTTACTGGTGATCAATAGTGGTGGTATCGGCATGAATCTGGAACTCTCCGGGGGCATTGATCTTGCAGAAATTCTAGAAATAGATGCAGGATTCAATCTGTATATAAATACTTCAGGTGTCGAATATACTTACGAAGTACCGGAGGAATTCAGATACGATGCTGTAGATAATCCGGATGGTTTGCTCTATGATGAAGTCGTCATTACCGCAGGCGCTCCGCAGATTGATGGCACCGAAGGGCCAGCTGAATTTTATGTCGTTTTCAGTGGTAACGGCAGTATGACGCTTGCCGATGTGTTTGAATTTGAGGGAGACTTCTACTTTCAGTTGAGTGAAAGTTCTTTTAAACTCTTTATCAATGCGCAGATTGAATTTGGAGATCTTGGCACCTTAACGGCTTCGAGTAGTCTGATCCTCTACTATGGGGACAAAGTAGGGCTCGTGGGCAGCTTGCTCCTGCAAGGTGAGTTGGGAGTCGGGCCACTTTCGATTGGTGGCTTGATTACCCTGGACGTTAATACGCTGGATACAGAGGAGGAGGTTTACCGTTATACCTATAATAGTGAAACGGAGCAAGTGTCTGATGAGCCTGAACTGTATACAATAGCGGCCGATACGCTCGAAGTATACGTATTAGGTAAAATGGATCTGCTTGTCTTCAAGATGGAAGTGGAAGGTCGGATGCTTTTACAGGGAGATTACTTTGAGATGGAAATTAGCGCGACAGCCGATTTCTTTGGTGTAGCGACCGTAGAATTCGATGGGTACGTAAACTCTCTGGGGTACTATGATATCTCCGGAAGTCTCAGTATTAATGTAGATCTGTCTATTATAAAACTGAGAGGTGGAATGGAATTCCGCTTTGCCAATCTGCCAAGTGAAGTTGTCGTTTATGGCCGAATTTATGGTTCTGTAGATGTTAGTATTGATTTTGGCTTGTTTGAAATAAATACTACCTTGGTCGGGTTTGATGCTTTAATGGAGGTTACAAATACAAGTGTTACCGCCAATATCGCCGTTACAGTCGCAGGATTATCCGTATCGAAGAGCAAGACCTGGAGCTTTGGGCCGGACCCAATTATTGCAGAGCAGATAGGTGATGTTTTGTACCTCAACATGGGACCGCGTGGTGATCTGCGTGGAGACGACTTCAAAGAGATTAAAGCGGAAACTTACAACATTGATCTGAAATCAGACGATGAAACAGGCAAGGCACTTGCCGTCAGCGCGTATGGAGTAACAAGGGAGTACTCAGGTATTAATACAATCATCGCTGAAGGCGGAGAGGATGATGACACTATTGTCGTCAGTCGAGGAGTGAAAAGTGTGCTCGATTTTGATCTGGGTGAAGGCGAGGACTCTGTTGTCATACTGGGTGCGGGTGATGGCACTGTGATTGATATGGGTTCAGGTGATGACTCTGTACTTCTGCGTTCTGCGGAATCTACAGAAGATACCCATACTTATTATCTTGGAGACGGCGATGACCTCTTTGTCGGTTCGGAAGCAACTGATATTGTATACGACAGTGGTGGTAGGAATACGATAAACACGTATGAAGGTAACGATAGCATTACGCTGACGAATACAGAAGGCTTTGCAAATGCCGGCGCAGGTAATGACACCGTCACGATTAATGGCAGTTCTTCAGCAGTGACCGTAGAGGGCGATTCAGGAGACGATACATTTATAGTAAACGATGGTTCCAATACGATTAATGGTGGTGCTGGCAACGATACCACAACGCTCAATTTGACCGAAGGGGTCACAACTTTGATAGGTGGATCTGGTCGGGATGAGGCCTATGTGACAATTGACTCGACGGTGCCGTATGTGTTAGGAGATCATCGTCTCGACTATGGTTCTTTAAGCTTCATTCTGGATGATACGCAGGATATGTTGATGGTCACAGATAACTCAAGTAGTGTAGAGCTGCAAAACACAGTCGCCGCCGGTGACAACTGGGGCGCTGCCGGTCTGGGCATTGATGCAACCGCCGGGCCGATTGATCTTACAGGTGTGCGCTTTGTGGCTCCGGGTGGTTATCTCGCATTGTATGGCCGGGGTATTATTGGTGAGATTAATACGGAGGTGGATGTATTGACTGTTGTTAATAGTGGTACAGGCGCTGATGCAGACATTATTGTTCGCGAAGCCGATAGCTTGCAAATTGCTCACAATTATGAATATCAGGCAAATGGTGGGCTTTACACAGCCAATGGTAAGATAGATGTCATACTGGAAGAGAAGGATGCACTCTTAACTCATCGCTCCGGTGTCATTCATGCTGCAGGTAGTGGCGATATCAGTCTTCGGGCGGATGATATGGATTTCCGCGCAAAGCCATATACGGACACAATTTTCGGCAATGGTGAATTGACGCTTCGCGCGAATTCGGAAGACGCTTCATACAGAATTGGTGGTGCGGGACAGAGTGCTGCGGGCATCGATTTCTCAACGAACGGACCCGATGGTTCGCTCGACTTGTCGATGCGCGACATCAGTGCTTTAGGTAATGATTTCAGCCATATGTACTTTGGGCCTGATACCGAGGATGGCAGTGTAGAGGATACGTTCATGGCATTAGGCGATATGGAAGCATTAGAGGTTGCAGGCTTTTTGAAGTTAATTGTCGATGAGGATGGCGCTCCCATTTTAAGTGCGGCCGGCAATTTGCAGGTCACTCCCGAAGATGTTTCCTTCGATTCCACGTTACGCAATGATGTCAGTTTTGTCTCGGGTCGAATCAATGTTGTTGGTGATGTTCAGGGCACGCAAACCTTGAACTTCAACGCGGATTTGATCGAGATCAATAGTGCCAATATTAACAACCCGCTCGGCATTCCGGATTCCGGGGTGACTGCGCAAACTATAAAATTCGTTGTCGGCGAGCAAATGATTCTCAGCGGCTGGATTCGAGCTGAAGATCTGATTGATATCGACGTCACAGATACAGATGGCCAGGGCGCAATAATCAGTTATGGTGATGGTCCGAATAGTTTCACTACAGATGTGGGAAGCGAACTCAGGACATCTGCAGTCGGAGGTCGCATCGTTGTCAATACCAAGGGTAGCATCCGCGTGGCAACGCGTGTGGATAGTCAGGGAGCCAGCTCTGAGGTCAACATGAGCGCCGAAACTAGTCTGACGGTTCTGGGTGGAGCGGTGATTGCGGCCCGACAGGATGACTCTTCGATTAATCTTTCTGCCAATACCTTCTTGCATGTGGACAGCGGTGGAGCGCTGACTGCTGGTGCTGAGTTTCAGGAAATTGATGGCGTTCTGACTCCGGTAAAGACAGGTGAAAACAGTTCCATTACACTGAATTCCCAGGGTGAATTAAGGCTTTCGGGAGCGATCACTGCATCGGGTAATTTTGTCTTTAACTCAACCGGGTCCTCTTTTGATTATGCTGAATACTTTGATCAGATTTTGGGTAAAACGCTTGCTGAGACTGCTTTTGACAACGCTGTGTTGGAAGCTCTGAATGCTGACACATTACCGGAAGCTTTGCGCACACTGTTTACGGAAAATAATTTGAATCTGGGTAATTCTACCACGGTGATTGCAGTCGGTAACTTTGATGGTTTCAACGATCTGACGGATGCACAAAAAGAGCAGGTCGCTACCTATCTTGGCTACGAAACTGAAACGGTGGAAGAGGGTGATTTGATTTTCTACAACTCAGATGCGGATCCGGACAAGCGTTTGCTGAGAACATTCACAGAAGGCGCTCTGCCAGACTATCAGAATGAAGATATCGATTGGGGCAGCGTAACGGCTCCAGCAGTTGAAGCATCCTTTGATGAGTTAACGGACGAACAAAAGAATCACTTATTATCAGTATTGGGTTATATTGCTTACACTGGGCCTGTCTATTACAACCCGAACGCACCTGCAGGAAAAGTGGTAATTACTGAGTTCTCCGAAGGGCGTTCAACCGATTACCGCAACGAAGATATTGATTGGGGCGCAGCCGGATCGCCGGCAGCCGGGACTCCATTTGATTCTCTGACCGATGAGCAAAAGGCTCGTGTGGCGGATTATTTAGGGTATACATTCGACGAAAACGGAGCTTACTACAACTACCAGGTCGATGAGGATAATCAGGTTCGCCATATCATAAAAGTATCCATCGAAGAGCCTTTCCTTGAAGGTAAACCGTCTGATTCCGGAAATGGTGGAATTTCGTATGATTATAGCAACGACGATATTGACTGGGAAGCTGCTGGATTGCCCACGCCTGCAATCGGGACCCCATTTGATTCTCTGACCGATGAGCAAAAGACTCGCGTGGCAAGTTATTTGGGATATACATATGATGCAGCCAGAGATCTTTATTACAAAAATGACGACGATACCCAGACGCGTCATATAGTGAAAACAGTCATCGACAGGCCTTTCCTTGAAGGTGAAAAGCCTGATTACGAAAACGAGACCATTTACTGGGCAGCTGCCGAATCGCCCGCAGCCGGAACCGCATTCTCTGCGTTAACCCCGGAACAGAAACAACGTGTAGCGGAAACCTTGCGTTACACGCTGATCGATGCGACAGATGTCTATTACAATCCGGATGCAATCGGAAGCAAGCAACTGGTAACTGAGCTAGTCAGTGGCGAAGCGCCGGAATTCAGTATAGATGCAATCGACTGGGGCGGTGTGGTTGCGCCCGCAGAAGACGCATCCTTTGCAGAGTTAAGTTTCGTCCAGCAGGCTGTGGTTGCAGGTGAGCTCGGCTATATCGAGTTTACCGGCACGGTTTACTTTAATCCTGATGCGGCTGAGGTGGATCGGTTCAAAGAACTGTTCGTTGAAGGTGACGATAAAGATTACCTTAATGCTGATATTGATTGGGGCGAGCTGGATGGGCCTGTCGAACCGGACACACCTTTTACAGAACTGAGTTATGATCAGCGTCGCAAGGTAGCAGAGCATCTTGGCTATATCGAGTATGCCGGTCTCGTCTGGTACGATCCTCAAAAATCGACAGGCGATAAGTTCCGTCTCGAGTTCGTTCAAGGTGACAGTGGTGACTATACCAATGCAGATATTAACTGGAGTGACGTCGAAGTGCCGGCTGCCGGAACTTTGTTCGAAGACTTCACCTACGATCAAAAAGTTTTTGTCGCTGAAAAGATCGGTTATACTCCATACGCGAGTGATGTCTACTACGATGCAGACAATACCTCTGCGCCGCTACGCACTGTCTTTTATCAGGGTGATGGGGGCGATTACACAAATGCAGAAGTTCCTGGTCTTACCTCTGAACTGGTCAAAAATCGTTGGATTGTGAGCGATGGTAAGAACGAGTACCTGATCTATGCGCTGGATAATGAAGGTGACGGTGTGTTTGATTCGATTCAAATACGCGAGCAGCACAAGCTCTTTGGGCAACGCGGGTATGGCTTCCTGCTGACAGGTACACTCACATCCTTACAAGACAATGCAGAACTGGTGTTCGAAAATAACAGGGATACGATCGTCCGTGGAACCATTGACTTGCTGGGTAGTTCATCAGATCTGGTCTTGCAGTCAGACATCTGGACTTATCTGGAGGGCACTGCCAATGTAACCGGCAATCTTAAGGTCTATGGTGGCTTTGAACTGAATGATACCAACCTCAATGGCGCGAATGCAGCCGGCGACAGTGTCTGGGTGGATGCAACAACCAATCTGACGACTGCGGAAGCCGGCACAAAGATTACCGTCAAAGGTGGTCAGGATGTTACACTGGGTGGATTGACTCTGGCGGGTGGTCGTGTAACCGAAACCGGTGTCGAATGGGCTGGGCCGGATTCTTCGATCGAAATTGTTGCCGGTGAGCAACTGATCGTTTCCACTTCTATACTGGCCTCGAAGGATGTTGATATCACAACCGGTGTTCCGGGCGCGGATGACAATGATTTAAGCTTTGTTGTGCTGACGGATGGCGGTATCGTCTCCCGTGGGGTTACTTCGGATAGCAGTGGCGGTTCGATTACTATCTTTGCCGATGGCAATGTGCAGATGATGGGTGGCATCCTTTCCGGTGGCAGCAGCAGCGCCGATGTTATAACCTGGGGCAATGAACCATCAACAATTCGGATCGAAGCAACCGGTCAGAACTGGATTGGTGGTCAGACCGTCAACATTGAAAACGTAGAAATCGAAGTCGGTGGTCGCTTGCAGGCGACGCAGCGGATTGACATTATTGGTGGATCCTATGCGCCCACAGGTGTCGGTGTTCGTCTACCAGGATCCGCGCAGATAGTGACCCGAAATTCGGACAGTGTGATTTCGATCAAATCTGCGCAGGATGCAGTTGCCAATGCCGTTATTGCAGTTGGCGGCGAAGTGACTACTTACAAGGATTCCAGAGATTCCACTCTGGGTACAATCGTCAATTCCTTCGGCGGAAATTCCGAGTTATACATTGAAGCGGGCAATCAGATTCGCATCGGTCGCGCTCTGAACGCTGGTTCACTCATTGATATCCGTGGTGGCGAAGATCCGCAAGACGGAACCAGTGACAATTTGACATTGGAGGGGCAGGGGCTGGCGCTTTTGGGTACGGCGCATCTGACGACCGAACAGGAGAACAGCATAATCAACCTGCGTGGCACCGGTGATGTGAATATACTGACACCGGCCTGGAAGTACGAACTGGTGGCCGATGCGTTTGCCGAGTTTGCCAAAGGAGACATAAAGAATGATGTCGTTCTCTCTCTGGAAATCGACCTGGGCACCCATAAGCTGGGTGGCGATGTTACATTTGCGGCCTCGGATACATCGACCAATAAGGGACTTATCGACCTGGTTGCAGACTTGAATAACGCGATCGGCAGTTATCCGTTTGAGGTAATTGAATCCGAAAGCGGCAGCCCGGCTGTTGGGTCGACACAAACGACCGACGAGCTGGATTTTGCGCTCAGCACCGGTAATCGCCTGATGCTTCATAGCGCATACGAATTTATAGTGAAACAAGCCGGGTCCACTAACTACGCTGCGCTGGGCTTTGATCAGTTAAACAATGGAGATGCCAGTGGAACAGAGCCTTACACGGTGGATGCCTCACAGCCAGGTTCGGTCATAAATATCATTTCCGAGGGCAGCAATGGTGGCGAAATTACGATTAGTGGCAGGCTGCGCGCACATTCAGGGATCAACTTCCTTAACGAGAGTGGCGCTGTCGGAGCTCAGAATTTAAACCTGAGCGCTACTGGCCAGATTGAGACTCTTTCCGGAGATATTGACTTTGATTTGGGCACGGACGGAATATTGGCAGGTTCACTGGTTGCCGGTGGGGAAACGGCAAATGTGAGAGTGTCAGCCAAACGTTCTCTTGAGATCAAAGGTGACATTACGGCAGGTGGCAATATATACGTCATCGCTGGTGTTGAGATTGACGATACGGATGAAAACAATGTTTTGATTACACCTGTTACGGATGTCGTCGCCGGCGAAGTCAGTATTCGTACTTACGGCAGTTCGACATTCAATGCGGGCGGAACCATTCAAATTATCGGCCTCAATGATGTTGTGATCAACAGCATTGTCGGTGAAATTGACGGAGAGAGTTCTGGGGCTATATTGATTGAGATCCGGTCACTTGAAGGCACGCTGACACTGGCAAAAGAATCAGGTCAGATAAAGAGCGATGCTCAGATAAATCTGTCCGGTAAGTCTTTGCAGATCGAAGGTGTTGTGGAAAGTTTGCGAGCTACACCTGATGCGGAGGATTATGAAGTGATTCTGACTGCGAATGAAAGCCTGTCGATCAGTGGAACAATCTCTCTGGAAGGCTCACTGCTATTAACTAGTTCTGCAGATATAGAGCTAAGCAATCTGCGACTGATCATCGATAATTCGGGACAACGCCTCACCGTGAAAGCCACGGGCGATATATATGTGGGAAATACCACTCCGATTGCAGGTGATAATACACCCTATGCTACGGTACTGCAGGCAGATGCAAAAGTTGAACTCGAAGCCGGTGGCGACTTGATCATTGGTAGCGACGGTTCTGTTTTCTCGGCAGCAGAGAATTCGGAGATTGTCGTGAAGGCTGCTCAAGTTGCGGTAATTGGGATGATTCTGGCTGGGGCGAGTTTTAGAGAGGACGAGAATGGCTTTGAGTGGACTGGCAGAAATGCGAAACTTAATGTCGATTCTTCAGCTAATGTTGTGCTAGGTGGTCTGGGACTCGATGAGAGCTTTAATTTGGTTCAATTCGGAGGTGTGCTGGCCTCAAGCGGCCAGGTAGCGATTACTGCTCAGGAAGATGCGGATGGTGTCGGATTGTCGATTTCGGAGAAAAGCGCGATCTATGTGGATGCGACCGGCGCGGGCGCTTTTGTTGCGGTTACTCACGGGGTGCTTGATGTCGACGTCGTGGGTGATGTTCAGATTATGGGGCTGGTGAATGCCCGCGATGATGACGCTACGGCGCGCCTGGCAAGTGACAATTTGATCATGATCGATGGCCTGGTTGAGGCAGATCAGGCGCTGACAGTCGAAAGCGGCAGCGATAGTAACGGAGTGGGTCTGCTGGTGAAATCAGTCGTTCTGGATGATAACGATGAGCGTATTTCAGGAGGGGCTCTGGATGTTGGCACGGGCGGTGAGATCGAAATTACTGCTTCCGGTAATATCATCATCGAAGGGGTCGTTGGTCAGGTGTTCGAGAGTAATGGTGAGTTTGTTGCCGATGCTCAAACGATTTCCATTACGTCTGCTACCAGTAATGTGTTTATAGAAGGCGCTGTCGATGCAGCCGATCGTATCACAGTGGATGCCTCAAATGTGACTGTTCTGGCAAATGGGCGAATAAAAACCCGGGCGGATAACTCGGAAGTTATTATCGATGCTTCGGAAATGATTAATATCCAGACTGGAGAAACTCCCGGCTTTATTGAAGCGGATCAACTGGCACAACTGGTTGCGCCAAGTGTTCATATTACGGGTGGTGTTCTCACACATTCGGGGACCGGGCGCATTCTGATTGCTGCAGAGAATACGGCTTTGATTCAAGGTAGCCTGAATGGTTCTCAAACGATTGATCTGTATTCAGGAATTGATCCTGTTTGGTCGCTGGAAAATTTACGAAATAATCAGGACGATGCAGGTAATTCAATCACGGAAGAAATTCTTGCAGACGGTGATTTGATTATAACCTCCAGCGCTCTTGTTGAGGCGCCCGGCAAGATTACGGCCCTTTCCGGTGGAGAAGTCTCTCTGTTTTCAACGGCTAACACGGGCGATGAGACAACGGTGCAAGTGCCCGTTACGGTGACTACAGAGCGGCCGATTACAGTTGTGGTCGGCTATCAGGATGTAGCTGTCGGCACTATCGAGGTTCCGCAAATCACTTGGGTCGAAACAACTATTGTAGAAACCATTGGCAGCGAACTTGCCAATGTTGGAGATAGATTTTACACCATGGATGTTACCTTGCAACAGACAGGTTACTATAATGCGAGTGCGCCGGAAGGTGAGAAATTTAGAAAAGCCTTTGTCGAAGGAATTGACTATTATAATGCAAGTAATTATCCACATGATAGAAACTACAACATACCGATCATTCCATGGGGCAGTTATGGCATTTCTTCTATCGGAAAGACTTCTGACTACACAAACAAAAATAACTACAAAACCTTTAGCCAGCTAACGGATACACAGCGTGGGGCCGTGCTGGCTACGCTAGGTTATAAGCCGCTCTTCGATTTTTCTTATACTAATGCGAAA
>CAZUYZ010000049.1:0-29588 GCA_964624365.1 uncultured Puniceicoccaceae bacterium | reverse complement strand
ATTGCTTACATTATAGACGCAGATACCATCCATGTAGTCGCAATTGCTTCGAGCAGCCAACACCCTGATTATCGATTCGTGAGTTGAAATCGCAATCTTTCATAATCTTTTGCTCCACAAGACATTGAGCAGCTGACTCAATGTCTTGTACAACAAAATCTTACAAAACCTCATCGACCTCTACTCACGAATCTAGCCATCTTCCAAAGATTAAAGACCAAAGAAATAATGTGGATTTGCGTGGACTGCCCCCAGCAACAAACAACATGGGCAATGGATTCTAAAAAAAGCACATGCTGCTAATGCTGACATCTCGGACAGTAGAACGTATTGCGCTGTCCAATTCTGACGGAACGAATGGTCGTGTTACACTTCTGACAAGGTTCATCTGCCCTGCCATAGATCTTTAATCGAATACGAAAATAACCCGGCTTGCCATCGGCGCCAAAAAAATCACGTAAGGTTGTGCCACCCTGCTCAATTGCCTCAGCTAAAACGTCTTTGATCTGATCACCCAATAAGTGATATCGGCCACGACCGATCTTTCCAGCTGCTCGACGTGGATCAATACCAGAGCGAAATAGCGCTTCATTCGCGTAAATATTTCCAACTCCTACCACAACAGCGTTGGTCATAATGAAATTCTTAACCGCTAAAGATCGTCTGCGAGAAAGCTGGTAAAGGTGATCCCCCTCAAAGGCGTCTGAAAGTGGCTCCGGCCCCAAATTCTGCAATAGTTCCAGTTGAGGCCTAGAGACATCCTGCCAAAGACAAGCGCCAAACCGCCGAGGATCATTGAGACGTAAACAGTTTCCATCTTCAAAAACAATGTCCAGATGGTCGTGTTTCTGCACCGTTTTTCCAAAAGGCTGTATCGTCAAACTACCCGACATGCCCAAATGTAGCACAACACTTCCGACATCCGTATCCAGCAGCAAGTATTTCGCCCGTCGTCGAATACCATTTACTAGATGACCAATTGCCTGCTCGACGCTTTTGGGAACAGGCCAGCGCAATCTTGGCTGACGCACTACGATCGCCTTAATCCGCTTCCCTTCTACGTGTGTTGAAATTCCACGTAAGGTTGTTTCTACTTCTGGAAGCTCGGGCATTATTAGTTTCAAATTTCGAATATCGAAAGTTCGATGTTTTGTTTCCGATAGCCAATATCAAGAATTTTCCTCTTCATCGCTGCTCAACTCAAACAACCAGAAAGCTCCTTCAAAAAACACCGGTATAAATGCGAGAAAAGCTCCATTTCTTAAGAAGTCCAGTGTCAGCTTAGTGCTGGTAAAAATCTGAAGGAGAAAAAACTTCTGATCATCTGAATCATGCAATGATCCAAGCGAAAAAACCAACAGTAGTACAAAAACGGCTGCCGGCATAAAATCTGCGTAGTCTTGAGCGTAAGGGTATCGAAAGTAAGCCATGACCCTTGCTGAAAATGGAATAGCCAAACCTAACATTGGAAGATAATATAGCGTTTCTGAATTAATTGGCAAATCAACCCCGGCACTCCAGGAAACAAAAAATAGCGCTTCACTAAACAACACCACGTAAATCCAACTCATTATATAAATAAAGCTGAATGAAAGCGCCAAACTAGAGACTCGTCTGGGGCAAATGGTGTGAGGGAGCGGCTGGTCCTCAAGTGTAAGTATCGAATAAAAGAAAACCTTCCACTCACCACGCATAAGCTTCCTGTAAAATAAATCCTCGATCATTCGGAAAGAATGCATATTCGCAATTACTTGAGTATACAGTTTAGTGAATGAAAAGACGATAACAATGCTGAGTCCGACGCCAATAGCGAACATAGCGCCCATGATAAAATCGTCACTGATGGTGTCTAGTATTTGAAAAAAAGCCACCCAGAAAGGCTGTTCTTTGATCAGAAGGTTGTAGAAAAAAACCCAGACCAAAATCATTGCGATCGTAGAGATTCGCAGCTTATTACGCATACTATGCCGCCTCTTCGATATTTTTTTGTACTTAGATTTCTTCTCCATCGTCAAAGTATATCTCCAAACGCACCATCTACAAAATTCGCAAATGCAATAAGAATTGGTAGGGCTATCGCTAACCAGAGTAATTTGCTCCTGGACCACACAATGTAACCTTCCAACGGCTGAATGGGGAAGCAGTAGACAAAGCCGTAAATCAGAAACATGGAGCTCAAGAAATTCAAACTAGCCAGGCCCAAGACACTTCCAACTAAGTAACATAAAACAAACGCAAGAAACATCCCAATCAGAGCGCAACTTGCCAGTTTGAAATGTAGTTTTTCATCACCATAATACTCAACATCAGTAGTCATCGGTAAAAAGGAGCCTGCTCCAGTGAAGTAGGCCTGTAGAAACAATCCGTCGATCTCGGTATGATACGCTGTCTTCACACCAAGAAATTTACCGAGAGATTTGTGTAAAAAAGCATATACTAAAAGTGGCATACCTGCCAAAACTACGGCTTCTAGTTCTGACAACCCTCTTGAACCAATGAGAGCTTGTGCTGTTTCTCTTGGAACAACATATAAAATACCCCAAAAAGAAAGACATAATCCAACAAGGCCCAGAGTCAGGGAAATCATCTGCCTCAGAGGAGTAGCTTTTTTCAATTTCTGCTTTTTTTCACCTTTAGCCTCATCAGGATTTTCCTGCATAATTGATCCGAAAAGTATTCGGCCTACGAATCTGACAAAACGTCGGGTTACCGCGCGCGCGCTCGTCCGACCAAATGTACCTATCGTCGTCTGTAGAATGTTGGTTGAAAACCCACGTAACAATCGCCGAAACATAGCCCGCAAGATAACAATTAGTCCAACAGTCACTTCTCCTGAAACCGCGCTTAGTTCCTCATTGATATCCTGTGGGTAAGCAGCGCTCAGAAGCAGCAGGTTCAAACGTACAAGTTCCAATCCTTTAGGATTTTCCATCGCAAGCTGCCTGATATCAGCGCTCAATTCTATCTCACTAAAACGAGTTTCGTCATAGATGGACACATTTTGAAGCACTTCATTGATTTCTTCCATCAAAACACCTCGAAAAGCGTTTGAAGACGAAAAATCACCATTATAATTACTTAAAAGATCTTTTGTAGACTGACTTAGTTGGACCTGCAAAAACTGAGATATCGGATCATCCGAATTTTTTAGTTTTACAGCAAAGCCACTGAAATCGCTAAAGTCATCAGCAGAAAGAGTCTTAACACTAAATCCGATAACTACACCAAACATGTGGATAGCAACCATTGGAAGAAATAAAGTCACTAACAAGATTGTGATTAAAACAAATGGCCAAAATTTCTTCATCAGCTAATCAAGCAATGTCTTTTTGAACAAATAACCCGTTTGGGTTTCATTAGTAAACTTTGTTTATCCGGACACCATAATATTTTCGTAATCTCGCACATAATCCAAGGCTGCAAAAACAGATCCTATGACCCGAACTTGATTTCAATTGATGTAAACGTTTGAAACCTAGCAATGTCGAGATTTTTTAATGAAAGCCTTCAGTTATAACACTCTTGCACCGAAAAGAGCCCGAAACAAGCTCTTCTGAATACTCTAGTCATTTTTGTTCTTCCAGTTCCCAACCATCATTTATTAACAACGCCTCAGCTTTTTTAAATTTAAGTGTTTTTGACTCCGCGCCCTTGCGAATCGTCACAATATCATTGCGACCAAGCTTTGGAAACTCACGTCGGATAGGTTCTATCTTTGGCAATTCTATAGACTTACCCGCAGGGGAATCCTGGCTTGGCTGCGTTTGAGATGCAGCGATGGCGACAGCGCCAACGGGAGCAGCCTGATCCGTACCTGGACCATCAACCTGAGCCATTTTAGACATGCGTGATAACATATTTTTGAAGGCCTCTTGATTCGTAGCTGTACGAAATAAAGAGTTACAAATTTCGGTGCGAACGTTTGACATGAGCTCTTCAAAGAAACCAAAAGCCTCGCTTTTATACTCGTTTAGAGGATCCTTTTGCCCATAACTCCGCAGATTCACACTGCGGCGCAGTTCTTCCATTTCTGTGAGATGATCCTGCCAATGACGATCCAGTGAGCGAATAATGATAAAACGTTCCATGCCTGTCAGGGCCTCAGACGACTCAAACTCCTCGCGCTTTTCATACGCTTCTTTAATACGATCAAAGATTAGGGTCTGTTGAGCTTCCGAGTCCATGCCAGCGACCTCTTTCGATTTTAAAGAAAGCGGAAAATGCGCATTGAGCCATGCTAGAAAACGCTCCATCTGATCACTTTCCCGGGCCTGCGATAATTCACTAAGACGCATCTCAAGCTCCTCTTCGACCATTTCAAAAATAATCTCACGTGGCGTATCCAGCTGCACCCCATCATTGCGAATACCGTAAACCACTTCACGCTGCGTGTTGAGGACGTCATCGAATTGCAGCAAGCGCTTACGGATAGAGAAATTTTGCTGTTCAACTTTTTTCTGCGCGTTTTCAATCGACCAGTTGAGCGCCGGATGCTCCAGTTCTTCATCGTCACTCATCGATTTTTCCAAAATTCTTGAAATTGGCCCGGCATTTGCAAACAATCGCATCAGATCATCCTCTAGTGACACAAAAAATTTGGAAATCCCCGGATCTCCCTGACGCGCACAGCGACCGCGTAACTGTCGATCGATACGACGTGATTCATGACGCTCGGTACCAATCACAAACAAACCACCTAATTCACGTACGCCTTCATCTAGCTTGATGTCAGTACCACGGCCCGCCATATTCGTCGCAATCGTCACACTACCTTTGAGGCCTGCGTTGGCGACAATCTCCGCTTCTTTTTGGTGAAACTTAGCATTCAAAACACTATGCACTATTTTGGAACGCTTTAGCATCCGACTCAGCAACTCCGAAGCCTCGACCGAAGCTGTACCGACCAAAACCGGTTGCCCCTTTTTATTGGCTTCCTGAACTTCCCGAATAACCGCGGCAAACTTATCACGACGCGTTTTGAAAATAACATCATTTTGATCGACGCGAATGCAGGGTTTATTGGTGGGAATCACCATAACCTTCAAACCGTAAATTTCGTTAAACTCAGAGGCTTCCGTCTCAGCAGTTCCAGTCATACCGGACAGTTTTTCATACATCCTGAAATAGTTCTGAATAGTAACAGTCGCATATGTTTTAGTCTCCTTCTCAATAGTGCAGTTTTCCTTGGATTCAATCGCCTGATGTAACCCGTCCGACCAACGTCGACCTGGCATTACGCGACCGGTGTTCTGATCAACAATGTTCACCTTGCCCTCCTGCACGACATATTCCTTATCGCGTTCATAGAGGCTGTAAGCTTTGAGTAACTGGCTAATGCAATGGATACGTTCGCTGATCTGCTGAAATTTTGATTCAGCTTCCTGCTTGGCCCTTTGTTTACTTTCCGTACCAATACTTCCATCCTTATCAATTTCAATAAATAGCGAGGGCAAATCAGGCATCATAAAAGCATCCGGATCTTCTGGATTGATCAGAGTACGCCCTTTTTCCGTAAGATCAGCCTGCTGCTGTTTCTCATCGATCACGTAATATAATTTCTCTTTCAGCGAATAGCGTTCATTCTTATTGAAGTCACTATTCATTTCGAGGTCGAACTTATCCAGTTGACGACGAATTGCCGGAACCTCGTTTAAGCGGTGATATTGCTTATTCTTAGGCATTCCAAGCTTCACTTGATAGAGTTTTGAGATCGCGGCATATTGAGCGTCTTCATCACTGCCTTCGGCTTCCAGTACAGACTTCGCCTCAGCGGCAAGCTCCTTACAGTAGGCCTGTTGCCTGGAGACCAGTTTCTGGACACTCGGCTTTGTCTCTTGAAACGGCAACGGGTTGTCGTTTTGCATTGGGCCAGAGATAATTAAAGGTGTCCGCGCTTCATCGACGAGAACGGAGTCCACCTCGTCAATAATGCAAAAAAAGTAGTCACGCTGTACCTGGTCTTCTTTGCTACTCGCCATGCCATTGTCGCGCAAATAATCAAAACCAAATTCAGATGCTGTACCGTAAGTAATATTACAGCTGTACATCTCGCGGCGTGTCTTCGGATCCATACTATTCTGAATACAACCAACCGTTAGACCAAGCCTGCGAAACAAATGTCCCATCCACTCCGAATCACGACGGGCAAGATAATCGTTGACCGTTACCAACTGACAATTGCGACCAGAGAGTGCATTAAGATAAAGAGGACAGGTGGACACGAGGGTCTTCCCCTCACCTGTTGCCATTTCGGCAATGTGTCGCTCGTGCAATGCAATGCCGCCTATAAATTGGACATCATAGTGCACCATATTCCAGGGAAGAATATGGTCGCACACTTCAAACTCTTGACCACACATCCGGCGGGCCATGTTTTTTACAACTGCGAACGCTTCAGGCAGCATATCATCCAGCGACTCGCCATCCTTGAAACGCTGCATAAACTCAGGCGTTTTTGCGCTGATCTGATCGTCCGTGAGCGACTGGTACTCAACTTCCAAAGAATTGATACGCTCAATAATTGGCTGACATTTCTTAAGGTATTTTTTGTAATGGCGTCCTGAAAATTTTTTGAGAATGGCTGAGATCATAACTCTTTAAATGCAATTAGTCCGTGAAAATAGTGGTTGGTCAGCTCTCGTTGAAAAACACGGAAGCGACAAAAATCTACCAAATAGAATCAACTAACAGTTGCTTGCAAGCGTGTTTACAGGCGGAAGCGAAATTGAACCACTCAGAACCTGCTCATGATCAACGCTCCAACAGCACAACGCCATTTTGGAGAACAAGCGTTCTGGCAAGTGTATACTCAAACACCTTTGAGTCGCCGTTATGGCCGACCCAGTTCAAGTGCAATTTCGCTTTTTCTGTTTGACCAAACGAGCGCATATGCAGACCAATATAGGTCCGTGCCTCGGTCTCCTCTGATAAATTAGATACGAAACTGATCAGCGCGGCCTCGTCGATTTTTCCGTTAAGGTAATCGATTACTTGCGTCGGCCACTTATTCGAGGGTCTATTTTGATTGGCATACCGAAGCACGCGCAGCGCATTTTCCGCATCACCTGATTCGTGGTATGAAAAATAGGCAATTAACAAAGGATAAAGAGGCGTTTCGTTTCTACGTTGGTACATCAGTAGGGCTTTCTTTGCCCATTCAGCAGCCTCGGCAAACTCGCCCCTACACATTTGTGTCCACGCCAAGGCTTCATAGAAAAAACCATTCGTTGGCTGATCTGCTATGGACATCTTAAAAGAAGCCAATGCTTCATCGAAGTCTCCCATATTGAAAGCAGCGAGCCCACGACCGTTCCATGCATCAGCGTGATGAGGATTCTGCTGAATCAGCCAGTCGTAAGCAGCAAAAGCATCTTTATGACGTTCCTGTTCTGCAAAAACGATCGCTTGACCAAAACGTGCATCCGAATTGTTGGCGTCTTGTTGAAATACTTTTTCAAAAGCGTTCAGAGCTTCGTTTGACTTGCCAGACCTAAGTTTTTCATAGCCTTCGACCAGCAACGCCTGATCAGTTTCTGTACTATACAGGATATCAGTTTCCGCAAAGCCTACCAAGAAACCTTTAATAATGGCAATTGAGACGATAAGACAATACTTCATCCGATATAATGTTAACCACACAAACTAAATTTTTGGTATGTTTCTGAACTATTTTTAGTTAAACGCAAACAATAGTTCACTTCAGTATTCATGCCATCTGTTTTGTTTCGGAACCTGTTCATGATCTTTTCGAATCAAACACACTATTGACATAGAGTCATTAATGATGTGACTGACCCTCTCAAAAATGAACTCAAACTTTACTACTATCGGGGTCGGCAGCCCCATCATTGATATTATTGCTCCGGTTGAGGAAAGCTTCATCACTCAAATTAACGCCGAAAAAGGTGGAATGGTACTGGTTGATGAAGATGCACTTAAATCGCTGCTAAAAAAAATAACCGGCAAGACAACCAAGGCTCCCGGTGGTTCTGCAGGAAACACACTTTTTGCACTTGCACGCATGGGGAACAATGCTCGTTTCCTCGGAAAGACGGGTAATTGTGCGGACGGCAATTTTTATCGGAATCACTTTGATTCGCTGGGTGGCCACACTTCCAGCTTTAAAGTCGGCAATGTGATCAACGGCCAGTGCCTGTCACTGATCACACCTGATGGAGAGCGTACTCTTCGCACCCATTTGGGCGCAGCAATGTCGCTCGGTAAAGAAGAAATCTCCGCTACCGACTTCGAAGGTTGCGATCATGCGCACATCGAAGGTTACCTCCTTTTTAATGAAGAGCTTATACTGCACATTCTTAAATCGGCAAAGGAAGCAAACTGCACCGTTAGCCTGGACTTAGCATCGTTCGAAGTCGTTCAGGCAGGTGGATCACTACTAAAAGAAATCCTGCAAGAGTATGTTGATATTGTGTTTGCAAATGAAGCAGAAGCGGCTGCGTTTACTGGATTAAACGATGATTATCAGAAAATGGCCAAACTGCTCGCTAAACACTGCGATATTGCTGTTGTTAAAATGGGTTCCAATGGTGTTTGCGTAGCCAACCGAGATGAAACAATCCTGATCGATGCTGTACCAGTCGACAAGGTCGTCGATACGACTGGCGCTGGTGATTTATGGGCTGCAGGTTTCCTGCATGGCTGGTCGCGCAATTACAATCTTGCCCAATCTGCGAAAGCAGGCGCCATATTAGGCGCTGCTGTAGTGCAGACCCAAGGTAGTGTCCTGACCGAAGAGGTCTGGAACCACTGCCTACTGGAAATTGAAATGGCACTTTTTCAGGAATCTCCAACACTATAATCATTCCAAAACAAAGTTATGGACACCAACACTATTCCCGTGCTCATCAAGACGATTGCCAGGAACGCTCGAAAAACCTCGCTCGAACTGGCCACACTTTCAACGGAAATTAAGAATCGTTTTTTGGAAAAATTGGCAGATGAGCTGGTCGCTCAGACTGAATTAATCGTCGCTTCAAACAAGCTGGATATTGAAGCTGCTAAAAGCACGGGGCTTTCGGCTCCAATGACCGAACGCCTGAGCCTGACTCCAGAGCGTATCGAACGGATGGCAGAGGGCGTTCGCAAGGTTGCTGCTCTGCCCGATCCCGTTGGCACTGAGATTGAACGCCTCACTCCTCCACAAGGATTTGATCTTCGAAAAGTCCGCGTGCCAATTGGTGTCATTGGTATCATTTATGAATCCCGTCCCAACGTAACTGTGGATTGTGCAATACTTTGCCTGAAATCCGGAAATGCGTCCATCCTTCGCGGTGGCAAAGAATCATTTCACAGCAACATGAAGCTGGCAGAAATCATTCAAGCAGTGCTCAAAGAGGTTGGTATTAATGAACATGCAGTTCAGCTTATACCAACCACTGATCGTGAAGCGCTCAATGTGTTGCTCAAACAAGACGACACAATTCACTGCATCATACCGCGTGGTGGCGAAGGTTTGATTCGATTCACAGTTGAAAACAGCCGCATTCCGGTGATCAAACACTATACCGGAGTTTGTTCCTTGTATATTGATTCAGCGGCAAAACCTGAGATGGCAGAATCTATACTAATTAATGCAAAATGCCAGCGACCCAGCGTTTGTAATGCAATCGAGAACCTTATCGTCCATCAAGACGCCGCAGCGCTCCTTCCCCGACTTGCCAAAGCGCTTCACGACAAGGATGTTGAACTACGCGTCGAGGAAAAGGCTAAAGCCCTACTGGGCGCATCGGGATTACCTCTAATTGATGCGACTAAAGAAGATTTTGCTACCGAATATAACGACTCCATTCTCTCAATTGCTGTGGTTCCTAATGCACCAGCAGCCATTGAATTTATTAACCATTACGGTTCAGGACACAGCGATGCAATAGTTACAGAAGACTCCAAAATTGCGCAGCAATTTCTTGCTGGCGTCGATTCAGCAACCGTTTACCACAATGCATCTACTCGATTCACCGACGGCTTTGAATTCGGACTAGGGGCGGAAATCGGCATCTCGACCGACCGCTTACACGCCCGCGGCCCAATGGGTCTGAATGAACTATGCACCTACAAATTTGTCATTCACGGCAAGGGCGAAATACGCTGATTAGTGAGAGCTTCTAGTCCTGAGAACCGGTCCATGATCTTTTTCGAGTCATAAAATTTGGCACATTGCCTCTGGGGTATGTGAACAATAACGCCACTCTGGAAACCGCCGATCACATTCTGGCCATCACAGTAAATATCTTTCTCATTCAGGATTTTTTGCTTTTCCAAAAACAATAAAGGAACATTGTTACTTACTTGATGATTGAATGGTGGAACAGTTTACCCCTTGAGTTGAAGTTTTTCTACGGGATTGGTATTATTGCCCTAACGGTAGTCGTCATTCAGATGCTGATGACGCTCATAGGATTTGATACAGATGGCCTCGATAGTGGATTCGATGTCGACCTTGGCGACGGATATCCTGAATCCACTGGAATTGGACTCTTTTCTTCACAGACATTGGCTGCTTTTTTCCTCGCTTTCGGCTGGATGGGCGTAGCTTTAATCAAAGGGGGCGCATCCGTTTTTGTGAGCTCCTTAGTTGCAGCTGTCTTTGGATTTGGCGCGATGCTTGCCATGTTCTACCTGATCCGCAAGATGCTCAAGCTACAATCCAAAGGTAATCTAAACTACAGCAATGCTATTGGGGAAGAAGCAACCGTCTATGTAACCATCCCTGGCAATAACGAAGATGGCGGCGGACAAGTACAAGTTATGATTCAAGGCCGTCTCACTATCGCCAACGCACGCAAGGTTAATGAAGGTGCCTTGAAACCAGGGCAACGAGTGCGCATTGTTGACACTAATGGCCAATCTTCGTTTCTCGTTGAAGCTCTTTAACTCACTTTCATAATTCAAAAGTAGTAACAATCTTAACAAAATATCGCCATTATGGAATTTCTCATTCTACTTGTTTTCCTGGTCTTTTTCTTCGTCGCAATCATGGTGTCATTTGCGACCCGTTATAAAAGATGCCCCTCGGATAGATTGCTGGTCGTATACGGTAAAGTCGCAGACGGAAAGTCTGCAAAATGCCTTCATGGTGGCGCATCATTCATCTGGCCGGTCATTCAAAGCTATCAGTGGCTCGACCTTACCCCACTCCCCATTGATATCCGCCTCGAAGGTGCGCTTTCCAAGCAGAACATCCGCGTCAACACACCTTCCACATTTACAGTCGGTATATCGACCGAACCAGGTGTCATGGAAAATGCCGCCGAACGCTTACTGGGACTCGGTCTTGCAGAAATAAAGGAACTGGCAAAAGATATTATTTTTGGTCAGATGCGTGTAGTGATCGCCACCATGGATATTGAGGAGATCAATGCTGATCGTGACAAACTCATCGCCAATATCTCAACCGGTGTCGAAGTAGAACTCAAGAAAGTCGGCTTGCGCCTGATCAATGTAAATGTTCAGGACATCACTGATGAATCCGGCTACATCGACGCTCTGGGTCAGGAAGCGGCCTCGAAGGCCATCGCAGAAGCCAAAATCAAGGTAGCCGAAGCGGAACGCGACGGGGACATTGGCGCAGCAGCAGCCTCGCGTGATCAGCGCATACAAGTCGCCGATGCCAATGCTAAAGCCACCGAAGGTGAAAATACGGCAACCGTTGAAATCGCCAACTCAAACGCAGATAGACGAGTAAAAGAAGCCGAGGCAGAAAGGGAGGCTTCAGCAGCTGAAAAAGTTAAAGCTGCACAAGCGCTTCAAGAAGCGTATGCGGCGGAACAAACCTCTGAGGTTGAGCGCGCCAAACGCGAAAAGGCAACACAGCAGGCCAACATCGTCGTACCTGCTGAAATTGCCAAGGAAAAAGCAATTGTCGATGCAGACGCCCGCGCTGAATCGGTGCGTCGCGTCCAAATGGGTGAAGCGGACGCAGTGCGGCTTGAGAAACAGGCCGAAGCGGATGGCCTGAAAGCAGTCAAACAAGCGGAAGCAGACGGCCTTCGTTTTGAGCTTACAGCCAAAGCAGATGGAACACGTCTGAACTTACTCGCTGAAGCGGAAGGGGTTGAACAGTTGCTAACTAAAAAAGCGAAAGGCTTTGGCGATATCGTACGCTCAGCCGGTAATGACAAACAACTTGCTTCGATGCTCCTGATGATCGAACAACTACCTAAACTGGTTGAAGAACAGGCCAGAGCAATTTCCAACCTCAAAATTGATAAGATCACAGTCTGGGATGGTGGAAAAAACAATAAGGACAGCAAAGGCAGCACCGCCGACTTCCTATCAGGAATCGTCGGATCATTGCCACCCCTGCACGAAATTACCAAAAGTGCGGGAATCGAGCTGCCTGAGTATCTGGGTAAATTATCAGACCATTCTAAAATGGATCAGACGCCCTCACCGGAAACTGAGTCGGATGCGAAACCAGAGCAACCAGAGCCCGAACAAGATACGAATGAAGAAGGTCACGACCTCTGAGCATTTGAGATTTTGAAAATGAACTCTATTCTGTGAAATTCCTAAAAGATCTATTTATCGACTCAACACAATCTCAAACAACCTGATAATCTTGCAGTTTCAGGCGTTAAGCCTGCTTTTGATCAATTCAAGTCGTCACTTGCTATTCAAAAACGGATAATGAATATGTGTTTGTGACTATTTCCAAACACTCGCTTCCTTTTGCAGTTCTCTTATGCGCTTTACTCTGGGGAAGCGCTTTTCCCGGTATCAAAGGCATTTATGCGGACTGGGAAGCCAATGGTATCGAAGTGACCTTTTCCAATCGACTTCTAGTTGCCGGAGTACGTTTTGCAATTGCTGGATTTGCTTTGCTTTTGCTGACGAAGCAACCATGGAAAGAGTTGGAACGCACACCTAAATTAAGAGTGGCTGGCTTTGTCCTTACACAAACCTTTTTTCAATATCTCATTTTCTACACTGCTCTCGCTGTTTCCAGCGCCACACTGGGTGGAATACTGACTGCGACTGGAAGTCTTTGGTGGATTGTTTTGGCTCCTCTTTTGCTCAAAACGGCTTGGCCGAATCGGCATCAATGTGTTTTACTTATTTTAGGGGTTATCGGTGTGTTAATTGCGGTTTACAAGCCTGGAGCAGGGAGTGGTGACCCAGTGCTGGGCGCAACGCTTTTCGTGATTGCTTCGCTTAGTGGAACGCTTGCTGTCATCATATTGCAAGGAGTCATCCCGACAATGAGTTCACGCGCGGCAACTGGATTTAGTCTCTTTATCGGTGGACTTTTGCTATGTCTGGCAGGGATTCCTGCATGGCTGGATTTTCCAATGCTTTTTACACCCAAGGTTGTTTTACTAACGGCTTATCTTACAATTGTGTCAGCAGCCGGTTTCGGTATTTGGAATTATCTAACGACCTTATTCCCGGTTAATCTATTGGCTGGTTATCGCTTTTTGATTCCGATCTGCGCAGTGACTGAGTCCTCACTCTTTGTCGCCGGAGAGTCTCCGGGGGCGGGTATTTTTGTTGGCGGGCTTTTGGTAATCATCTCTGTTGTCGGCCTGCAGCGCATACATAAATAGATTATGACAGAAAAAATTACGGATCCGCTCTATTGGGTGAAACTTGCAAATTAAAATTTCCGCTGTCTTGCTGGTTCTGTGATTACATCAAAAAACGACCTGGAATCGATTACTCAGGTTGCATCGAGGCAGCCACATGCGATTCTGGGGATGCATCCCCAGACAATAAGTGGGAATCAGGGCCTGGTGGTTCGGGCCTATTTGGATGATGCACGCTCCTGTGCAGTTATCGATATTTCAAAGCCGAAAGGTAAGCTTTACACTCTGAAACGTCTGACGGAGGATGGTTTTTTTGAGGGATTTATGCGCAGAAAGACAGCTTTTGATTATCGTTTGCGGGTTGAGCGTTATAATGACGAAGTACGTGAATTCTATGATCCGTACAGCTTTCCCCAGAGCATTTCTGGGGAAGATATCTACCTATTCAATGAAGGTAATCTTAATCATGCCTATAAAGTTATGGGGGCTCATGTGCGAAAATTGAGTGGTATTGTTGGGGTCTCTTTCGCAGTGTGGGCGCCGAATGCTGCACGAGTCTCGGTGGTTGGTGATTTTAATCACTGGAATGGGCGTTACCACCCCATGCGCAGTCTCGGGACTTCGGGTATTTGGGAACTTTTTGTTCCAGGATTGGAAGCGGGCGCAAACTACAAGTTCGAGATCGGTACTGGCCGAGGTTACCCATTTTTGAAAACAGACCCTTACGCCACACGCTTTGAATCGCCTCCAAATAACGCATCCATTGTCTATACAACAGATACCTATGAGTGGAATGATGCCGACTGGATCAAGCGACGTGAGTTGACGAATTGGTCAGTAGCGCCCATATCAATCTATGAGGTGCATATTGGTTCTTGGAAACGAGTTGTGGAGGATGCAAATCGTCCGCTTTCGTATCGTGAGCTGGCGGTTGAACTAGTTGATTATTTAAAGGATATGCACTATACGCATGTGCAATTCATGCCATTGGCAGAACATCCTTTTGAGGGTTCCTGGGGATATCAAGTAACTGGTTTTTTTGCGCCTACGCATCGTTTTGGCTCGCCGAAAGATTTTATGTATCTGGTAGATACATTGCACCAGAATGGCTTTGGCGTGATTTTAGACTGGGTCCCTGCGCACTTTCCAGCAGATAGTTTTGCACTCGGGCAGTTTGATGGTACGTATCTATATGAATATGAAGACCCTCGCAGAGGATTCCATCAAGATTGGGGGACTTATATCTTCAACTATGGCCGGGGGGAAGTATGTGCCTTCTTAACCGCAAGCGCTTTGGCGTGGTTTGATCGTTATCATATCGACGGCTTACGTGTCGATGCTGTTGCTTCGATGCTTTACTTGGATTATTCGAGAGAGGAGGGACAATGGATCCCGAACCAATACGGCGGCAGGGAAAATATTGAAGCGATTGAGTTTCTACGGCGAACCAATGAACTTGTCCACAGATACTATCCAGGCGCTTTGATGATCGCCGAAGAGTCGACTACTTTCCCTGGCATTACCAAAGCGCTCTCTGATGGCGGAATGGGCTTCGATCTAAAATGGAATATGGGGTGGATGCATGATATTCTGAACTATTTTCAAAAGGATCCGCGGTTCAGAAAAGATGTGCATAGTAAGCTTACCTTCGGAATGTTGTATCAGTATACGGAAAACTTTATCCAGGTTTTTTCGCATGACGAGGTGGTGCATGGCAAAGGCTCCCTGCTGACAAAAATGCACGGACAGCATATCTCTGATAAGGCGCAACAGTTGCGATTGCTGTTTGCTTTTATGTGGTTGTGGCCTGGAAAAAAGACGCTTTTTATGGGTAGCGACTTTGGCCAGTCTGCTGAATGGTGCCATTATCGAAGTCTGGACTGGCACTTACTTCAATACGTTGATCATGAGGGCATTCAGAATATCGTTCGCGATCTCAACTGTCTTTATAAGAAAGTCGATGCGCTGTCTTCCGGTGATCTTTGTCTGGAAGGTTTCGAATGGATCAGCCACAATCGTTCAGACGAGTGTATTCTGGCTTTTTTACGTAAGGGAAACAAAGAAACCGATACGTTTGCGGTGGTTGGCAATTTCACTTCCGAACTTCGCGAAGAGTTTCGGATAGGAGTTCCGTATGAAGGCTACTGGCTGGAAGTTATCAATACCGATGCTGTGGTCTACGGAGGTTCAGGGTACGGCAACAGCGGTGGCATCTATACGGACAAGATAGCCCGGGATGAGCGCCCGTTTTCCATTGAACTAACACTTCCACCGATGTCGATGTGCGTTTTTCGTTTTCAGAAAACAGGTTCTTAAAATCTCTTCACCCCAATGGAATCCTCATAGGCTTCCAGCTCCTGGGTCGCATATCTGAGTTCTCGACTGACTTCTCGGTATTCAAGGTCGAGCATCCTCAACTCTGAGCGCAAATTCATTGCTTGCTCGTCGGAAAGATCACGCCGGTAGAAACCTTCCTTATTTCTTATTTGCATTTCAATATAATTCAGGCGGTTCTCCAGATTCCGAACTTGGTTTTTGTACTCCAGTAATTGGCGTCCTCTTTCGTATCCTTTCAGGAAGTCCGCCTCAAATTGAGGCGGACATACGAAATTGTAGTCTTGGCCATTAACTCCTGCCAAATAGCCATTTTCTTCTGTGCAATAAAATTGGAGGCCCTTATCGTAACCAATTCTGAAGCCGCTCGCTTCCGGGCAAATCGGAGAGTACGATTGTCCTTTTTTTCCCAAGTCAAAACCTTGCTCTTCGGTACAGTAGATAGCCAGACCTTCATCATGCCCTCTGTAGTAACTCGAACGGTCCGGGGTGATGCCATGTTTGAGGCACGGTTTAGCCCGTTCCTGAAAAGTCGAACGTGGTCTCCCGAGCATGCCATCGGTGCGGCCTAGTTCAAACCAGTCCATTGCGATACAATCCGCCTTGGATACGGTTGTACATCCGCTAAATGAAAGACTTACGATTAGGGCTAAGATTAAAGATATCGCAATTAGGGCAGTTTGTGTTTGTTTTGTGCTCACAAGCTTAAGATAACTAAGCGGTTAAATATAAAATACAAATTCAAGAAAAATATTAGGATGACATTTCACGAACTTGGACTCGACAAGTCCATACTTAAGTCAATTAAAGAACTTGGCTTCACAGAAGCGACCCCGATCCAAGCGGGGGCAATTCCAAACATTCTCGAGGGAAGAGATGTAATTGGTTCGGCGCAAACTGGCACCGGCAAGACGGCTGCTTTCGCGCTGCCGGTCTTGCAACGTCTGAATGCCTCAAAAAAAGGTAAAAAGCCACGTTGCCTAGTACTAGGGCCAACGCGTGAACTGGCTGCGCAGGTTTACGATCAATTTGAGTCCTTTGGCAAACACTGTAAATTAAAGTATTCTCTGGTTCACGGCGGAGTTGGATACGGGCAACAGACCAAAGAGCTGGAAAAAGGTGCAGATGTGGTAGTCGCAACTCCCGGAAGACTTTTGGATCATATTGGAAGAGGCACCGTCGATCTTCGCTCAGTTGAAATGTTGGTCTTGGATGAAGTTGATCGTATGCTCGATTTGGGCTTTATTGATGACGTATTGCAAATTATAGCATTGTGTAGCGCAGATCGTCAGACCTTGCTATTTTCGGCAACTGTATCAGAAGCGATCAAACGTTTGATCGCAAAGAGTCTAAAAGATCCCGTTGAAGTAGCGATCGGCATAGAACTTTCGCCAGCGGATACGGTTCGACATGAAGTTTATCCAGTCGGCGCTTTGCAAAAATTTGATCTATTAATGGCATTAATTGAGAGCCAGGAAGTCGACAGCATGATTATCTTTTGTCGAATGAAAAGTGGTGTTGATCGCATTGTCAGGTGGTTGAAAGAGCATGAATATCCCTGTGTGGCGATGCACTCTGATTTGCCGCAGAAGAAGCGGACCAGTGCGCTCGAACAGTTCAAGAAAGGTGCTATAAAGATTCTCGTTGCGACCGACATTGCCTCGCGCGGTCTGGATATTGCAAATGTGACGCATGTTATTAACTATGATGTACCTGAACATCCGGAGGACTACGTGCATCGCATCGGCCGAACCGGTCGAGCCCGACAAGAAGGAGACGCCGCGACACTGCTTGCCCCCGATGAACAATCCAAAATTGATGCAATTGAGGCTTTTGTCGATCAGCTGATCCCACAGCGCAAGTTAGAGGGGTTCAACTATTTTCAGGAACCAATAATCCGTGGTGAAACATCTTCAGCGCCCAAACGTCGGAGGCGCAATTCCGGATCCAGTCGATTTGGTCGTCGCGGAAGATAGCTGTAAATGCTTAACGATTGATGCTAGCGTATCGGTTGTTGCAGCTTACTACGTTAAAACCCGAGCAATGAACCTTATTCTTTTTGAGAAGCCCTTCGAGTCGGTGCAACTGCATGCACGTGATAAACGAGCACTACATTTGCGCAAAGTTCTGCATGCACGGGTAGGGAGCCTGGTCTACGTCGGCTTTGTCAATAGCCTTAGAGCGCACACAGAAGTGGTTGCCGTAAGTCCGGAGGGCGCCTACGAATTGAAGGTAATTTCTACCGAACCAGCTCCTGAATTGTTGCCAATCCACCTATTGATCGGTTTGCCGCGTCCGCATGCAGCGCGGCATATTTTATTTGAAGCTGCAAGTCTGGGAGTAAGCTCGCTGCATTTTTTTCAGGCAGAAAAAAGCGAGCCATCGTACGCAAAAAGCCGCTTATGGCAGACCGATGAGTGGCGCGATCGCACCTTACGTGGTACTGAGCAGGCGTTTGGCACTCATTTGCCTCAAGTTGAACGATATTCGGACATGCAGTCTGCGATGGAAGCACAGACCGGATCATCTATAAAAATCGCCTTGGACAATTACGAGGCAAGTGACTCGCTTAACGCTATTTCACTCGGCGAATATGACGCGGTTACTATTGCAATTGGTCCCGAGCGTGGCTGGTCTGCCGATGAGCGAGTGGTTTTTCGGAAAAACGAATGGCTACTTGCTCATATGGGACCACATGTAATGCGTACTGCAACCGCATGCGTTGCAGCAACTGCGGCATTGGCGTCGAAGTTTGATTTCTGGCGGCGCCAAAGCAGGCAAGATTGTGAGTTTTAGTCAGACTTGAAGGACATTTTCCAAGCTCAGATTCAGAATCTTTGGGCCTTGTTTAGGGCAACTTAGCGGGCCCAATTCACACATCCAGGATTAACAGGGTGAAGCTGAACACGTCTGCGGCCCTTCGCAATTTGGCCGGGCCACAAGCCCTTTAATTGGTTCATCCGGAAAGTGTATTTCACTCCGGCCATTGTCAGAAAGATGATGGTCGCAGACGCGATCAAGTTCATCCTTGGTTCGGGTTCGACGCATCTCGTGAAGAAATTTCCCGTCGACATCCACCCCAAGTCCAACAAAGTTTAGAAACTTTTTCATCTGATTGATATGGTTCGATTCCGGACGGCCTTCCTCTTTTGTTGCCTGAAAAAGATCTTCAATGTACCCGCGCACATCGCCGAGTTTGGGTTGAAACACATCTATTCCGGAAAAATGCTCGCGCAATTGACGAAAAATCCAGGGATTACGAATGCAGGAACGGCCAATCATAACACCAGCGCTACCCGTTTCGTTGAGTACCTTCCGCGCCTTTTTGACGGACGTAATATTCCCGTTTGCCAGTACCGGACATAAAAGGCGGTCCGCAGCGCGTCGGATATACTCGTAGTGAACATCGCCGCGATAACCTTCTTTTACGGTTCGCGCGTGAAGACTAAAAAGATCAATCCGATGTTTCTCCATCAAATCGAGTAATGCATCAAAGTGCTCATCGCTATCGAAGCCGATGCGCATCTTCACAGAAAATCGCCCATTAACTGCCGCACGCAGACAACCAAGCACCACATCGACTTTTTTTGGCTCACGCAGCAATCCGCCGCCAACATTTTTTTTGTATACCTTTGGGGCCGGGCAACCCATGTTCAAATCGATACCCGCCACAGGTAGTTGCCTCTTTTCTATTTCTTTTACCGTCCGTTCCAAGTCAGGAGGATTTTCGCCGATCAGTTGTATAAATACAGGGCGTCCGGTTTTATGCTCACAAATAGAGTCGATCATTGGCTGATCCAGAGCTGAATGCCCATGGACGCGAAAGAATTCGGTAAACAGTAAATCGGGAGGGCCATATTTGCCGAGCAATTGCATAAAAGGCAAGATAGTCACGTCCTGCATGGGCGCGAGCGCAGACCAGGGCTGGCCGGATATAAGCGTGGCCGGAAGCTTATTTAAAGCTGATGACATAAGGGTGCGTAAAGAGAAGTAAGTCCATGTTTTAGAAAAACTTGGACGGCAGTACACTCTCTTTATAACTTTTAACTCATCTTTTAGCCATGGAACTGCCAAATTACTAAACCTGCGTCTGTATAGATAGTTTTATCGGCGCGCAGCAATGAAGTAAAGTAACCACCCGAGGCTTGAAATGAAAGCAGCAACGTAAGTGTAGGCCGCCGCGTCCAGTGTCTTATTAACTCCGACTAGTTCGTCACTTTCAATAATTCCAAGATTTACAAGCTGTGCCTTTGCGCGTTTACTAGCATCGAATTCCACCGGCAGAGTGATCAGTTGAAAAACAGTTAGTACCAGATATACAACGATTCCAAGATTGATCATTACGGGCCCCAACCCAAAGAAAAAACCACCAAACATAATCATCGGCAAAAACTGAGAGGCTATGTTGGTAACGGGAATTAGCGACATGCGAAGATTTAGAGGCGCGTAAGCTTGTTTATGTTGAATAGCATGCCCTGCTTCGTGAGCGGCGACTCCAAGCGCTGCGAGACTACTTCCCCGGTAATTTGCTTCGCTGAGCGCAAGTCGCTTGTGCGTGGGATCATAGTGATCGGTCAGCGTTCCACGGCACTGAACAATTTCAACATCTTGGATGCCGGCGCTCTGCATAACTGCTCGAGCTGCCTCACGACCAGTAATACCTCCTCTGGAAGGGATTTGCACATATTTTCCGTAGGCGTTTTTGACTTTCATTTGAGCCCAAAGGCCCACAAGTACGGGTACGATAATTAGTAACAAAAAGTTCATAGTTTTAACTATCAACTTAGTTTTCCAATTTGCAATTTTTGTTCCAAAAAAGAATTTTAACTTGATCAGTATTTTATTTACTTTGAGGCAGCCAGTGTGTTTGCACAGGATGGACATGCACCATTACTGACAGAATAAGCATTGCTGGTAAAAACTTAATGGGAATATTTGCCAGTCTAACTCTTCTAAAGCTCACATGAAATTTAAAAATACAATAATCACGCTTTTTTTTCTAGGTTTTACTTTTGCTTATGCAGAAAGTGCATGGAAAACTGATTTTAAGGCTGCATTGGCTGAGGCGAAAGCTCAGAAAAAAGTTATCCTCGTTAATTTTACCGGGTCAGACTGGTGTGGTTGGTGCATAAAACTAGAGAAGGAAGTGTTCAGTCAGGATGCTTTCCAGCAGTTTACAGAAAATGAACTGATACTGGTTGAAATTGACTTTCCTCGCAAAAAGTCGCAATCCGAGGCGCTCAAGGCGCAAAACGAGGCGCTTGCAGATAAATATGGGATTCGCGGCTTTCCTACTATCTTATTGCTATCGAATGAAGGCGAACTAATTGGTAAAACGGGTTACAAATCCGGCGGTCCTGATACCTATGTGACGCACCTGGAAGAACTAATGGGCAAGTAGTGTTTAGGTGAAAAAACTTTAAATTGCTTACTTCAAATACTTGCAAGCAAGGGAAATAAGTTATGAGCTATTTAAGGTTTCATTTAAAATTTATTGAATATGGCTATCCTAACAAATAATTCATCAAACTCCGCTAAAAAAAAGACAACTTTTGCTGAAGGTCAGAGGCTTGCTAAACAAAAAGCTTATGAAAAAAAGGCGCCGAAAAAGAAAATTAAACTACAGGAATTAACCGTATTTACGCAGCAACTAGCCGCAATGTTGGAAGCGGGTATAACACTAGTTAACGCTCTTGATGCGATACAGGATCAAACGCAAAATCCAATTTTCCAGATAATCATTCGCAATGTAAAAAATGAAGTTTCTGCTGGCCGCACTTTGTCAGAAGCATGTGCCGACTATCCTCGTGCTTTTCCAAAGATGTTTATTTCCATGATTCAGGCAGGCGAAGCCAGTGGTAATCTTGCCGAGATCCTCGACAAAACATCACTCTATTTTGAAGAAACGGTTAAACTAACCAAGCGAATCAAAGGCGCAATGACCTATCCGGCGATCGTTATTAGTATCGCAATTATTCTGGTTATTGTTATGCTGACATTCGTCATACCAGTCTTCGCTGAGATGTTTGAAGGGTTTGATCAGGAATTGCCCAAACCAACTCAGATATTGATTGGCACCAGTTCCTTCATAAAATCAAATATCTTATACCTAATAGCCGCAGCAATCGGTCTTTTCTTTTGCACAAAACACCTGGCATCTACCCCAAAAGGGCGATTGAGAAAAGACCAGTTACTTGCGAAGGTGCCCGTCATTGGGGAGCTAGTCCGCAAAGTTTCTCTTTCACGCTTCTGCCGAACTTATGCCATACTTGTCCGCGCAGGCGTTCCCATTTTGCAGACACTTGATATTGTACGCAGCGCCTCCGGCAACACTTACGTCGAAAATGCCTGTTCAAAAATTTCCAAACAGATCAATCAAGGTGGGCAACTTTCTGATGTAATTAATCAGGATCCCTACTTCCCACCGATGATCAAACACATGGCACGCGCTGGTGAGCAGACTGGAAATGTTGATGGCATGATGGTAAAGGTGTCCGATTTCTATGATAATGAAGTCGATACACTAGTTTCTGCACTCACGTCGCTTATGGAACCACTACTAATCAGCTTCCTTGGTGTCGTCGTCGGTAGCATCGTTATTGCCATGTTTTTACCGATTTTCAACCTTTCTTCTGTCATTCAGTAAAAGCGGAGCTCTTGTTCAGAGCCCAAAGGCCAAGACACTGCAACTGTTGAAGGTATTTTGCGTACTACAACGTGAATAGTGTGCACCTCACAAGTAGAGTCTGAAAATCAGCCCAATCTATACCGAACTGATTGGTGGAGCATAGGAGAGTCGAACTCCTGACCTCTTGCATGCCATGCAAGCGCTCTACCAACTGAGCTAATGCCCCTTAAGGGAAACAGAATTGCTGTCTACATATAATGTGTCGTCAACAAAAATCGGAGTGAATACAAGAATTTGAGAATACCGAATACTCCCGGATTTGTTTAATGTTCTTATGTTCAAAACTCCATACATTAAATTTTTCTGTTTGCCGAACGCTTTGGCAGCGGATGCTGTAGCGATCTCACTTTGCTGGCAGGCAGTCTTTGCTTCAGCTTCGGGCGTGGATGTCCATTTTGCGACTGCCAACGTGCTAGGTCTGTCCGTATGGTTAACCTATATGGCGGATCGTCTGCTCGATGTCGCAAAGCGCCCTGTGGCACAGCTACATTCCGTCCGGCATCGCTTCGCAAAAAAACACTCGCAAACGCTTTGGAAAATCTGGATTGGCACTCTTATAATAAATGTCGGCATCGCATTCATCGGCTTAACAAAATTGCAATTTTTTAAAGGCCTAATTCTGCTTATGGTCTGTCTAGCCTACACTGGGCTCAACCAAAAGTTCTCCAGTCGCTTTTTTCCGAAAGAGCTTTGTGTAGCTATCATTTATACTGCAGGTGTGATTGTATTTCTCCCTCTAGATCAAGGCCTTTGGATGCCTTTCTGGATCTTGATGCTCATCTGCCTTATCAATTGCCTGATGATTAGCTCCAGAGAAAAACAAGTGGATATCGCAATGAGCATGAACTCAATGGCTCAATTCATGCCAAAATTACTACCAGCGCTCTACATATCTTGCTCTTTGTTACTCAGTTCTGCGAACAAACAATGGTTCTTATCCTTTGGATCATCTCTGGTAGTGCTTGGACTTATTCAAATTTGCAAAAACAAACTCTCCGTAGAATTCTTCCGCATATTGACCGACTTGGCATTACTCGTCGGCCCACTAATATTCTTCGGTTTGTTGTTTTAATGCTCCTGTCCCAAAAACGTTTTTACGGATTGCACGATAACATCAACATCCGCAAGTTTACCTAGACCTTCGTAGCCACAGGCAAGCATTCCGCTCTTGGGTTCTACAAACCGATAACCGCGCTTACGCAACAAGCTTATATTATGCTGAGTCGCGGTATGTTTTAGCATTTTACCATTCATTGCAGGAGCAAGCATTACCGGCGCTGCAGTTGCCAAGTGAATGGAAGAGAGCAAGTCGGGTGCAAGCCCTTGAGCAAAGAGCGCAATGCAGTGAGCAGTTGCCGGCGCAACAAGAAAAAGATCTGCCCGATCCGCTAATTCGATATGCCCGGGCTGCCAGCCTTCACCTTCTTTCCACAAGTCTGTTGCTACCGGATTGCGCGAGAGCACTTGCAAAGTCAGCGGCTGAATAAACTTACATGCTTCCGAAGTCATCACAGGAAAAACATTTGCTCCGAATTCCGTCAACCGACTGGTGATATCTGCAGCCTTGTAAGCGGCGATGGAACCGGTTATACCAAGGATAACAGTGCGGTCGTTTAATACTGAAGTGTGATCTGTCACTATGTCTAAACTTGCAAAAGTAACGAACTAGGAACAAGGATTAAGTTCTGAAGTTATTTTTATTCCTCAAATGCTTGGCATCCGCCACTTCCCAAACGACAGCCCTGTTTAAGTAAATCTCAAAAATAGAGCCATGCAAAAAGGCAACATCGCTAAATACCGACCTTTCAAAGCCATTGATTTGCCGGACCGCAAATGGCCTGATACATCGATCAGACACGCGCCCATCTGGACTAGTGTAGATCTTCGTGATGGCAATCAAGCCTTGGCAATCCCGATGACTGTGGAGGAAAAAATAGAATTTTTCGAATTGCTGGTAGCCATCGGCTTTAAGGAAATTGAGGTCGGTTTCCCTTCTGCCAGTGAAACAGAATTCAGCTTCATCCGCCGTTTGGTCGATGAAAACCGAATACCTAAAGATGTAACGGTACAAGTCCTGGTACAGGCACGTGAGCATCTAATTCGTCGCACCTTCGAAAGTCTAAAGGGTATTCCCAATGCTATCGTGCATCTGTACAATTCCACGTCTCCACTGCAACGTCGGGTTACCTTCAACAAGAGTCGGGATGAGATAAAACAAATTGCTATAGAGGGAGCGAGGCTGATCAAGAAATTGGCGCCCACCCTCTCAGACACAAATGTTCGCCTTGAATACTCACCTGAAAGTTTCTCTGACACGGAAGTCGACTACGCTCTGGAAATTTGTGAGGCGGTGATGGATATTTGGCAGCCGACCAAAACTGAAAAAATCATACTCAATCTTCCAGCCACCGTTGAAGTCGCCACTCCCAACATCTACGCCGATCAGATCGAATGGTTTTGTCGCAATATAAAAGAACGCGATAAAGCCATCATCTCTCTACATACCCATAATGACCGTGGCACTGGAGTCGCGGCCACAGAGCTTGGGCTTATGGCAGGAGCCGACCGGATTGAGGGAACTCTTTTTGGCAATGGAGAACGCACAGGGAATCTCGATATCGTGACCGTAGCATTGAACCTTTACACTCAGGGTATCGATCCTGGCCTCGATTTCAGCGATCTTGAAAAGACTCGTGCGATCTACGAACGGATCACACGAATGCCTGTACCCGAACGGCAACCTTACGCTGGTGAGCTTGTATTCACGGCATTCTCAGGTTCACATCAAGACGCTATCAAAAAAGGCATGGATTTACGCTCAAAGGAAGATGATCTGGGAACGCTTTGGCAAGTACCCTACCTGCTGATCGACCCCGAAGACATTGGGCGTGACTACGAAGCAATTATTCGGATCAACAGCCAAAGCGGCAAAGGCGGAGTTGCCTACATACTATCGCGTGAATTCGGTCTGGATTTACCAAAACAAATGCACCCGGAAGTCGGCCTTGTTGTAAATGCTGCTGCCGACGAGGACAGTCGGGAGTTAAAATCCGATGAGGTATATACGATTTTCTGCCGGGAGTACGTGAACCTGACCGCCCCTCTCGAACTGATTTCGATTGAGCGCGAAGATTTTTCTCATGCAAACGAGGTGGGCATAGAAGCACAGATCAAATTCATGGGAGAATCTACTACAATATCCGGGCGCGGAAACGGTCCAATTAGCGCTTTTGTCGAGGGGCTTGAAAAGAAAAACTATAAAAACTTCAACCTGCTCGACTACAGACAACATTCGATTGGCAGTGGCTCCACGACAAACGCAGCCGCCTACATCAAAATACAGCACATTGACGGTTCTGTATACTATGGCTGTGGTATTGATGCCAGCATTGAAATTGCTGGCTTGCGTGCTTTGGTGAGTGCATTTAACCGTGCTCACAACGCAAACCAACCATCAGTCTAGCTGCACGAAACATCCTTTATCAAATGCCTAGACTCTCTGACATCGTAGAATTTTGCGACGTGTATACGCGACAGCGCACGATCAAAGATTTTCCGGGTGCGTACAACGGCCTGCAAATCGAAAATAACGGGACTGTGACTAAAATTGCCGCGGCGGTGGATGCTGGCCAGATTCCTTTTGAGCAGGCGATTTCGGCAAAGATAGATTTCCTGATTTGTCATCATGGAATTTTCTGGAATGCACCGGCGCCGCTGACCGGACATAATCGCAAAAAGATAAAAACTGCGCTTGACGGCAACCTTGCAGTCTACGGGGCTCACTTGCCTCTGGACTGTCATCCTGAGATTGGCAACAACGCCCTGCTAGCCAAAGCGCTCGATCTTACCAAAATCGACAGTTTTCTGCCTTACGAACGCACAGATATCGCAACAATCGTGGCTGGTCCCGATGGTGGGCGACAGGAGCTGGCCAAACGGCTCAAAGCGCTCTTCCCTAATACCTTCGGAGCAATTGAATATGGCAGTAGACACCCAAAACGAATCGCAATCCTTACTGGCAGCGGGCAGAGCGCAGTAGACCAATTGCAAGTAAACGATATCGACACTTTGATCACCGGAGAGCTTCGCCAGCACCATTTCAACATGGCACAGGAACTCGGACTAAACCTCTATCCCTGTGGGCACTACGCAACTGAAGTATTCGGTGTCAAAGCACTGGCAGAAAAAGTCAGTGAACAATTCAATGTCGAATGGAGCTTTATCGAAACCGACTGTCTGCTGTAATCGATGTTGCCAATAGTTTATGAAGTGCTTCTTATTATTGGGTAATAACTGAAATTTACTTAGCGAGCGCTTTGTCGCTATCAACTGACTTCTTTTTAAACAATGAAACGCATTTGCATTATCAATGGCCCAAACCTCGACCGTTTGGGTAAGCGTGAACCCTCGATTTACGGTGACCAGACCCTGACTGATCTAGAAAACCTGCTTACCGAAGAAGCGGACCAATTGAATATCGGCACCCAATTCTATCAGTCAAACCACGAAGGCTTCCTGATCGACAAAATCGGCGAACTCTCTGACGCGGAAATCTTTGGTCTGATCATTAACCCGGGTGCGCTCACACACACGAGTCTTGCCTTGCGAGATGCGCTTGCGGGAAGTGACCTCCCGATCGTTGAAGTACATATTAGCAATATTTATCAGCGCGAAGAAATTCGCCGTCACTCCATAACTGCAGAAGCATGTATCGGGGTTATTTCTGGCCTCGGTTTCGAAGGCTACATTTCAGCACTACGCTACCTGGCAGCGCTGGATTGAGGTAAGAATATCGAATCTGACAGCTTTATTACCCAAGAGATGTGATGTTGACAGATCATTGATCAGTAAGAGTATAATACTCTTTTTAGGCTCGGGTGGTGTTCCAAGCCTCGCACCGCGAGGCGACAAAAAACAATTGGCAGTTCTGACAATTTTACCACACGAGAAAAGTTGACAGGATATTGATCAGTAAGAGTATAGTATTCTTTTTAGGCTCGGGTGGTGAAATTGGCAGACACGCCAGATTTAGGTTCTGGTGCCGCAAGGCGTGAGGGTTCAAATCCCTCCCCGAGTACCACTTTCGGCGTTATACTTGCACTATAACGCAAAGCACAAAAAAGCCTTGATGATCGACGTCTATCAAGGCCTTGTGAGAATGAATTATTCGAGTCTTACTCTTCTGCTGCTTTTTCTTCTGGGCAGCAAGATTTGCTCTTAGACCCAGCTTTATCGCAAGAAGCCTTGTCGCTCTTTTCTTTATCGCACTTGGATGTTTTGCAGTCGCTTTTACAGCAGCTTGCCTTTTCCTCAGCACCGCCATGGCTTTCACATGAGCCACATCCAGCATTTGCAGTTGCGAGCGCAACGATAAAGAAAACAGGTATTAAAAAGTATTTTTTCATAGTTATATTTAATTTAGTGAAACATTAAACTTTGTGCAAAATATAATTTTGTCGATGTTTTAGTTCATATTTGTAAGAAACGTGGAACCTGTGGATGTTCCATTAATAAAAAAATAGACTTTTTATGATACCTTGGCTCAAGCAGAATACATTCCCGCTCTACCTGGCTCCGATGGCTCGTGTGACTGATGTCGTTTTCCGTCAATTTTGTAAAGACCAGGGCGCTGATGTTATGGTCACAGAATTTGCTCAAGCCGATGCGCTTCAGCGTAATGATCCCAAACTCTGGGAAACTGTTGATTTCACTCCTGAGCAGCGACCTATGGGTATACAAATTTTTGGGTCTAATCCAAAATCCATGGCAGATGCCGCCAAACTGCTCGCCGATCGCCTAAATCCAGACTTCATCGATCTAAACTTTGGCTGTCCCGCTGAACGCGTTATATGTATGGATGCAGGCTCCTCTATGTTGCGCACTCCACAAAAACTGGGTGCAGTAACAAAAGCGGTGGTCAAAGCGGTTCCAAAAACTCCGGTAACGGTTAAAATACGCACTGGATGGGACGACCATTCGATTGTCGCGCACGAAGTCGGACGTATCGTCGAAAATGAAGGCGCACAGGCATTAACGATCCACGGTCGTACCAAAGTTCAAGGATACAGTGGAGAGGCAAACTGGAAGTTGATTGCGGAAGTGGCTGAAACACTCTCAATACCTGTAATCGGCAATGGAAATATTTGCAGCGCGCACGATGTGATTCGAGTTCGTGAGCAAACCAAGTGCGCTGGTCTTATGATTGGCCGTGCAGCGCTTGGCTACCCCTGGATCTTTCGCGATATTAAACATTACCTAAAGCATGGCATCGTACCCGATCCGCCCACAATTGCAGAGCGTTGGGGAACCATTCTTGATTACACACGTAAAATCATGGGACGGCCTTTTAGAGAACAAAGACATAAAGACATTCGCTGGATGCGGCCAAAGATCATTGGTTTGACCAAGGAAATGCCGAACTCCCGAAAAATACGCGGCGCTCTGGGTGAAGTGATCTTGATTGAGGATCTTGAACGCATTGCCAATGAGCATATTAAACTGTTTGAATGCTGAACGCCAAATTTTAAGCTTTGAATCCAAGAAATCCGCTCTAAAGTTCAGCGGCTGTAATGACTCGGGTTCTCTTTTTATGCATGGGCAATATTTGCCGTTCTCCTGCCGGACATTGTGTGTTCCAAAATCTGGTAGATCAGGCAGGGCTTTCCGAACAATTTGAAATCGATTCTGCGGGAACTATTGACTTTCATGTTGGCTCACCTCCGGACAAACGCATGCAGACTGTTATGCGTGCTAGAAATATCCCAGTTATTGGAACGGCGAGGCAACTAAAGCGAGAAGACTTAATTGACTTCGATCTAATACTCTCTATGGATAAGGAAAACCTTGAAGGCGCAAAATTGTTGGATCCTAGCGGTGACTTGCATTTTAAAATTAAGCTTTTTTGCGACTACTGTACTCAGCATAGTGAGACCGAAGTGCCTGATCCATACTACGGCGGCAAAAATGGCTTCGAAAAAGTACTTGATCTAATCGAAGATGGTTGTGCCAATTTACTGAAAGAACTA
>CAZUYZ010000048.1:0-18587 GCA_964624365.1 uncultured Puniceicoccaceae bacterium | reverse complement strand
ATGTTCGGTATGTTTTCTGCGTCACCGTTGGCTGCACCCCGGCAGAACTGAACGACCGGGCAAATCGTACAAAGTGGCTTGTTTTTCACGCAGATGGTTGCGCCGAGTTCCATCATTGCTTGATTATGTTCACCGGGATGTTCGGTATTGAGCAGCTCATCCGCGAGTGACCTAAAGGCATTAACAGCTTCGCCATTGCTTTTAAATATACGACTGTTGTTTTTAAGCCTGGCGAGAATGCGGACGACATTGCCGTCGACCACGGCGGCTGGATAGTTGTGCGCAATGGAACTGATTGCCGCAGCGGTATAGGGGCCAACGCCCGGAAGCATCTGCAACTCAGCTGCAGTTGTTGGCTTTGGATTAAGGTCCGTGTAAGCTTTGGCTAGCTTGTGTAGATTGCGAGCGCGGCTGTAGTAACCTAGGCCCTCCCAGTATTTAAGGACATCCTCGGAAGATGCGCTTGCTAGAGTGTCAAAGTCCGGAAAGCGTTTAAGCCATCGCTCAAAGTAGGGGAGTACAGTCTTCACCTGCGTTTGTTGCAGCATGAATTCAGAGACAACGGTTTTGTAAACCGAAGGTTTCGAGCGCCAAGGGAGCGATCGCTGTGCCGAGGCATACCAGTTAAGTAGCGTATTTTGAAAGTTAGTTTTATGGCCTGTCAGTTCGAGCATTGCTGAAATCTATCGTTCAGGTGACAAAATTATAGCGAACTAAATGAAAAAATAAGGGCGCTGAGAAACAGATGGAGTCGATTCTGTCCAAAATACCACCATGGCCTTCGATCAACGTCCCAAAGTCTTTGACTCCCTCGCCACGCTTAATTGCCGACATCACCAATCCACCGAAAAATCCCATTGCGCAGATCAGTGCTGAGAAAACCAAGGATTGCCACATTGAGAAGGGAGTCATCCACCAAAGGCTTGTTCCAATCAAAATCGCTGTACCAGCGCCGCCAAGAAGACCTTCTGTGGTCTTACTTGGGCTCAGGCGAGGCGCAATTTTATGCCTTCCTACCAGCTTGCCCCAAACATACTGGAATATATCACTTAGTTGAACCACAATGATCAGGTATAGTAGAAGCTTAACATTTTCTCCTTTGTATTCAGGAATCTCGAGTGTCAGCAATGCGGGCGCGTAACTTACAAAGTACACGCAGACTATTGAAGCCCATTGAACTCTGGCGGTACGAGACAGATAGTTTTCCGTTTCACCGGAAAGTGCATTTCGAATCGGCATTATCAGGCAACCGTAGACCGGTATAAATATACTGAAAGCCCCGTACCATTGTTTCCATACAAAGAAATATTGTAGAGGTGTTATGATAAAAAATACCCAGAAAAGTGTCCGATGATCTCCTCGATGAGTTGGAATGAGCGTGATGAATTCCCGAAGTGCGAGAAAGGAGATAAAAGCAAACAGTACAGTAGTCCCTGGTCGTCCAGACAGAATAGCGGTAGTAACGAGGAAAATCATCACCCACCAGGCCCGGATACGTGCATTGAGATTATCGATAACCGATTGTTTGCTGTCTGGATTTGCAGTTTTTGACAAAAAGAATCCAAGAGCAGAGGCTAAAATTAGGATACAAAATATCCCTAAGAGCACGTTTCTTAGCTGTAGATCATTGACGAGTAAATGGATCATAATTCCTGGCTTAACTTCTCTACTGATTTTTGAGCACGTAGCAAAAAATCAGCTTTTGATTCATCTGGTTGAAGTTTGATCGACTCTCCGAATCGAATGGAGCAGATAAGCGGAACTGGCAGTACTTCTCCTTTTGGCAAAATGCGATTGAGATTATTCAGATAAATCGGAATAAGTTCTGTATCAGGGTGTTTTGAAGCCAGATGATAAAGTCCGCTTTGGAATGAATTTATTCCAACTTCATCGCTTCTTGTTCCTTCAGGAAACAAAATGAGAGAACCCTTTGTTCGTAGAACTTCACCTAATTCATCCATTGGATTATTGTCTCTGGTAATTCGATTACGTTCAATAAGCACTGCGCGAAAAACAGATTTAGCGAGCCATTGACGTATCAAACTCTTGGTCCAGTAGTCTCGGGCTGCGACTGGATGCGTTTGCAGGCGTAACTCTCTGGGTAGAACAGACCATATAAGCAAAAAGTCGAGATGGCTTGAGTGGTTGGCGAAATAAATCTGTGAGCAATTTTTTGAAGGCGGATGCTTGCGTCTCCAATCCAGGTTGACGCCTGTAAGCATCCTGATTGTCAGGCTGAAGAGATCGCCAATCATTGCTTGTTTAAGTTGCGGGCAAGAATAACCAGTCTGCGCACAATAGTGATAAATGTTCCGATCGAAATCAAAAGAAGTCCGTAAAAGAGGATGCTCCTGCTACCAATTGTCCATATTTGAAATGACGTTGCAAGGAGCGTGATCGTAAGGAGAAACATCCTTTGCTGCTTGGCCAGTGGGCCGCAAAAGTTCTGTTTGAGCCCTAACGATCCACCGAGTAAACGTACATAGGCTGTAACGACAGCGAGTAAAGCAGCTAACCAGCCTAAGAAAACCCCAGTTGGAGTCCCTGTTGCATACCCGGCAGAAACCATAAATAGGGGATCTTCAAGACGATCTGGCGCTTCATTGAATAAATCGCCAAGTTTGCTTTTTTTTCCGTACTCTATGGCGATAAGTCCATCGAGCATATTACAAATCAGACGTAATTGCACCGTTACTGCAGCAACGATAAATAAAAGCCCAGACAGTAAACAGTTCGATAAAATATAAGATGATATTACCAAGCTTAAGGCTCCTAAAAATGAAAATCCAATTCCGTAGAGTGAAATTTGGTTTGGTGAAAGTCTTGATTTCGCCAACTTTCCAGCAAGTGATTGCGCCCAAGCTTGTGAACGCGTCTTAATCGGTCGCCGATTGAAATTTTGCATAAATGCAGGTGTTGTCTACAGCAACTTGTTGCCGCTGTGTTAACTGGCAAAGACTGGATTTCAGATATAGTTTCAATTCTATCCAACAAATGCCTGCTGTACTAAATGCCTGAGGCGTATTTGGTCAGTGCTGGATGTTTTTGCAATAAAGCCCTGAGTATGTGCAAAATGCACATCCGTTTCATTCTCAAGCTTTTTGAAGTCGAGTTGCACTGTGTCCCGGAAGCGGCGTAAGCCGTAGCCCTTGCCCCTCGTATCGGGATAAATGAGTGCGAGCACTTCCTGCTCTAAGCCTATTTCACGAATATAGCCGCCAAGTCCGGCGGAGGCTTCCTTTGGAAGTGGCTTTGTGCGAGGCATGAAGAGCGCTTTGAATTTTATTTCGGCGCTTTCCAGTGTCCAGATAGTTGAGTGCTTTTCGACAAAGTTAATCCGTTCGCGGTAACCGCGAACGTACGATACCAGATCGGTACCAATCATCTGCATCATTTCCCAAATAGGATCTCCGGGGTGGAGCTCAAACTGGCTTGCAAACCTATGCAGCAAAGTGATGTCAATTGGCGAATTCAGGCGAGGCAAAATTTCGGGATCGATTTCGAGTAATTGCGCCGTTTCGCCTGGACCTCGGCAGTCAAACCATTCTACAAGTTCAAGCCAGGGGCAAAATTCTCTCGCATCTTTATACAGATCCAGGTGCTGAAGGACCAATGAGAGTGCACAGATCGGGGTGTGATCACGTGGCAGTTGATGATGATCGAAATTCATCTGTGCCGGATTATGCTCACCACCAACATCGACAACTGCAACTTTTGGATCGGCAAGATCCGCAGCCGTCGGTTCACGTCGAATGATCGGAACTTTGTGCCGAGCCAAAAGTGTTGCGCAGGCTAGCAACTCGTCTTTGTGAGCGCTGCCCGGGTGCGTAATGATCTTATATATATTGGACATGAAAACACTGAACTTTAAGCGCGAGCACTGAAATTTGAATACTCGAAGTTCAGTGTTCCAAGCTTAATGCCGGAACATTACTTTTTCTTAGCTTCCTCGCGTTCTTTGGCTTCCTTTATCACTGTTTCTGCAACATTTTTCGGACAGGCTGCATAGTGGGAAAATTCCATCGAGAATTGTCCGCGACCGGACGTCATTGTACGCAGCGCGCCGATATATCCAAACATTTCGCTCAATGGAGCATCCGCTTTAATTCGAATGCCTGTATTTGATGGTTCCTGAGTTTTGATCATCCCGCGCCGCCGATTGAGATCGCCGATTACGTCGCCCATCTTATCTTCGGTGCAGAATACATCCAGTTTCATAATGGGTTCCAGAATTTGCGGTGATGCCTTCTGCAGAGATTGACGATAAGCTGCTTTAGCTGCAGTTTCGAATGCAACTGCGGAGGAGTCAACTGCGTGATAGGCGCCGTCGTCGAGTACCACTTTAAAGTCCATGCATGGATATCCGGCAAGCACGCCTTTTTCTTTAGAGAGCTTGAAGCCTTTTTCGACCGCTGGCCAGAATTCACGTGGCACATTGCCGCCTACAACTTTGGACTCGAATTGGAAACCCTCGCCCGGTTCCAGCGGCATAAGTGTGTAATCAATTTTAGCAAACTGACCGGCGCCACCAGACTGCTTCTTGTGAGTATAGCTGTCACTGACCGTTTGTGTAATGCTCTCACGATAGGCAACCTGGGGTTTACCCACAACTGCTTCAACTCCGTAAGTGCGCTTTAAGATGTCAACTTTGATGTCGAGATGCAGTTCGCCCATGCCGCGAAGAATCGTCTCGCCAGAGTCTTCATCTGTTTCAACAACAAAGGTCGGATCTTCTGCAACCATCTTGCCAATCGCAGTTCCCAGCTTTTCGGACTGCCCCTGGTCTTTTGGTTTGACTGCAATCGATATAACGGGCTCGGGGAAGACCATCGGCTCAAGAGTCGCCGGATTATCCGGATCGCAGAGGGTATGGCCGGTTTGTACCGATTTCATGCCGAGTAGTGCAACAATGTCCCCTGCTTGAGCGGACTCGACTTCGGTTCGTTCGTCGGCGTGCATCTCAATGATGCGTCCAATACGTTCAGTCTTGCCGGTGAAGGTATTGAGGACGTTCACGCCTTTGCTTAGTTTGCCTGAGTAAATACGTGTAAACGTCAAGGCACCGTATTTATCATCCATAATTTTAAACGCCAAAGCACGAAGTGGCTTGTTAGGGTCAACAACTGCAAGATCACCTGTTTCATTACCTTCTGCATCCACTTCAGGTTGTGGAGTTACTTCAGTTGGGTTTGGCAGGTAGCTAACAACGGCATTCAGCACGTTTTGTACGCCTTTGTTCTTAAATGCAGATCCGCAAAATGTCGGGAAGAAGTCGAGGTTGATGGTACCTTTGCGGATACACTCTTTAAGCTTTTCAACGCTGGGTTCATTACCTTCCAGGTAAGCTTCCATGGCTTCGTCATCCTGTTCAACGGCTGTTTCAACAAGTGCGGAGCGGTACTCCTCAACTTTGTCCACCATGTCTGCAGGAACCTCTTCGATTTTGTAATTCATTGGATCACCGGAGTCATCCCATACCCATGCCTCGCGGGTTAGAAGATCGACTACACCCTTGAAGTTGCTTTCAGTGCCTATGGGGAGGACCATGACCAGAGGATGCGCGCCAAGTATGTTTTTCACTTGATCCACTACTTTGTAGAAGTCCGCACCGATACGATCCAGCTTATTAACGAATATCAAACGCGCGACCTTCGAATCGTTGGCGTAGCGCCAATTTGTTTCGGACTGAGGCTCAACACCGCCCGATCCACAGAAAACTCCAACTCCGCCGTCGAGAACCTTCAGCGAACGATATACTTCAACTGTAAAGTCAACGTGTCCCGGGGTGTCGATAATGTTAAATCGGTGATTGTCCCAAAAACATGTGGTTGCCGCAGACTGGATTGTAATTCCGCGCTCTTGCTCCTGCTCCATGAAGTCTGTAGTCGCGGCACCATCGTGAACTTCGCCCAGTTTGTGTATTTTACCCGTGAGCTTTAGAATACGCTCAGTAGTGGTTGTTTTTCCGGCATCCACGTGAGCGAAGATACCAATGTTGCGGTATTTTGATAGGTCAGTCATGATCGTATACGATTGATTTTGAAAAGTATGATGTTGATTGAAATTAAGAGGGTTTTAGACGGGAAACCAGTCTGTTTGAAATTTAAAAGAGATGGACAGTAGACCTCATTTTGAATACTGCAAGGCAAGAAAATACTGGATTTTTAGGATCGCAAATGGCTGCAAATTTCACTCTAAGATTAATGCATATAATTTTAGTCTGCGATGTCTTCTTCTGATTTACCATTAATTGCAGTTGCCGGCGCCAGTGGTTTTGTCGGTACTCACATCCGAATGAGGTTGGGTAAAGACTATCGGTTCCGCGCGCTTACCCGTAGTCCGAATATTGTGGAACGTCACAGTGGTGAGAAAAGTACCGAATGGTGCTACTGCGACATTTACTCGCTGCCAAAGTTGACCAATGCACTGAAAGATTGCGACTATGGAATTTACCTGGTGCATTCAATGGCTCCGTCCAGTCGATTGTTACAGGGTAATTTTGAAGATACGGATCTGTTGTTGGCGGATAACTTTATTCGTGCAGCCGAGGCTGCAAATTTAAAGCATGTGATTTACTTGAGTGGCTTGCTTCCGGAAGGCGATGAGAAACTTTCGCACCATCTGCGAAGTCGTGCCGAAGTAGAGATGGTGCTTAAGAGTCGTTCCGTTTCGGTCACGGTTTTACGGGCGGGGCTTATTTTTGGGCCGGGCGGTTCTTCATTTTCCATGCTGGTTAATTTGGTGCGCCGGCTTCCGGTCATGCTTTTGCCGGCATGGGCAAAATCGACGACACAGTCTGTTGATATAGAGAATGTCTGCGAAGCTTTTGAGCTTTGCCTTAAGGATTCAGACTTGCGAGGGGGCACTTACGATCTGGCTAGCCACAAGCCGATGACTTATGCGACCATGATCAAGAAAACGGGACGGTTTCTCGGTTGCCATTCGTTTACAATTCAGTTGCCACTGAACCTGTTCTCCCTTTCAAGACGCGTGGTTGCCTATCTTGGTCAGGTTCCAATGGCGCTCGTCGCACCTTTGCAGGAAAGCCTACGTCATGATCTTCGTGCACGTCCAAATCCACTACTGGACCGGTTGCGTTCAGGACTGATTCCATTCGAGGCATCGCTCGCGAAAGCAGTGGATGAAAATGGTGAGCCGCTACCAAATCCACGCAGCCATACTCAAAAAGCGGATAAAAGGCAGATTAAGAAAGATCGTCGTGTGCGCTCCGTACAGCGCATGCCTTTGCCCGTAGGGTGGAATGCTAAGGAAGTCATGAATGCCTACGGTACCTGGCTGGATAAGCTTTTTCGTAAATTACTTTCCGTGCGTACCGATGGAAATGGAGTGGTACGGTTCAACTTGCTGAGAGCGCATTTCACTCTGCTGGAATTAACTCCAACACCATTTTCAGATGACAGCTATCGTTGTGCGTTCTACATTACCGGTGGCTATTTATCCCGCGAAGTAGAACCACCTGGCAGACTGGAGTTCAGGATTTTTCCAGAACGACACTGCATTGTTACATCCATTCATGGTTTTTCACCAACTTTACCTTGGAGGGTATATGCCTGCACACAGGCATGGGTGCACCTGATCGTTATGCATAGCTTTGGTCGCTACTTGAAAATACTGAACTCTAAAAAAACGCCGAAAATAGAGAAAAGTTAGCCGGAAATACTTAGCATTTTCACTTTTATTCCTTAACCATTTAGTTTCAATCAACTGATATCACAAACAGTATCTAAATTATGACAAAACCACTGCTCACTTCTTTCAAGCTTGGCGATCTCGAACTCGCCAATCGCATTGTAATGGCGCCGATGACACGGGCTCGATCTGGTGAAAATCGTATACCCAATGATCTAATGGCAGAGTACTATGCTCAACGGGCAAGGGCAGGTCTCATCCTGACCGAAGCGACTACGATATCAGAGCAGGGTAATGGCTGGAATCATTCGCCTGGTATCTATACCGATGCTATGGTTGAAGGCTGGAAAAAAACGACTGAGGCTGTTCATGCCAAAGGTGGTAAACTCTTTTTACAACTATGGCATACGGGGCGTGCGTCTCACAGCGATTTTCATGGTGGTGAGCTTCCGGTTGCCGCCTCTGCAATTAAAATTAATGGTGATCAGATTCATACTCCTGTAGACAAAAAGGATTACGAAACGCCGCGTGCTCTGGAGACTAATGAAATTTCCAGCTTGGTTGCGGACTATAAAAAAGCCGCTGCGAATGCCAAGGCAGCTGGCTTTGATGGGATAGAGATTCATTCAGCCAACGGTTACTTGTTGAACACCTTTCTCGAATCTAAGACGAATCACCGCGAGGACCAATATGGTGGTAGCATTGAAAATCGATCACGCCTTCTAAAAGAGGTCGTTGAAGCAGTAACAGAAGTGTTCCCTGCAAATCGTGTTGGCGTCCGCGTATCACCGAATGGAGTCTTTAATGACATGGGCTCGCCGGATTACCGAGAGCAGCATCTCTACAATGCCAAACAGTTGGACAAGTACGGACTTGCATACCTGCACGTTATGGATGGTCTGGCGTTCGGCTTTCACGAACTGGGCGAGCCGATGACGCTGGAAGAATTTCGTGCGGTTTTCAGTGGCCCGTTGATTGGTAATTGCGGTTATGACTTAAGTGCAGCCAACGGCGCAGTTGAAAACGGTTCTGCTGATCTGATTGCAATCGGTCGCCCTTACATCAGTACTCCGGATCTGGTCGAGCGCTATGAAAAAGGTATTTCGCTCAATCCTGACTCCGACCAAAAAGACTGGTACACTCCCGCAGGGAAAGAAGGCTATACCGATTTTCCTACAGCAGAAGAGGCTGGGTTGGTTTAGTTGGTGTTTCCGTTCACGCAATCAATCAACATTTGAAGCGTATCTTTACAGATGATGAGTTATACCATATTTGAAATGGTATCGAAATAGCCAAATTCAAATCGATTGCGATTGGTCTCTGTCGCTTCGCCTAGGACGATTACAACTTCAATTTTGATAAACGAGTTTATACATTCAAACCTTTCTAGATTTGGTATTATCTGTACACTCTTTAAAACTTCAGATCTCTGGACATAGGCAATAAAAACACTTCGTAGTAAAAAGAGAAAAATCACTGCATATAGAAGGGTTAATCTAAAAACTACTACATGTAGTGGTTTTTGTAGACTTTTTTAGGCTTTACTAAGAAGTATTTTTGCCGATTTTAAAACGACTGTATTCTTTATAAAATCAGTGATTCAGAGCTTTTGGTGTCAAGTTGCGGTTAAAATGCAACAGCAATTTGCGAGTTAAAGTGCACCATTTTGAGGATATCAAAAATCATCAAAATGGAAGTCCAACAATCAATCAAAGTACTCAAAAGCAAAGGGTGGAGCGATCGCCGTATTGCACGTGAATTAGGAATCAACCGGCGAGCCTATTCTATAAGGTTAACTGTGTTTTGTGAAAAAACCTGAAATTTGGCGAACTCAGCTTCAACTAACTAAAATTTAAGTCCGACAGGCTACTAGGAAATAGTTCGAATAACCAGTCTGACAAGGACCGTCTGATTTCGTTTTTGGTAAGACTAAAAAATCTAGTCAGAAAGCTCCTCCTGAGGAGTGATAATTTTTTAAAAATAAAGATAGCAACTTTACTCAAATCTTTATAACATGTGTTTGGTTGTAATCTAAAAGTAGACGATTTAATCGAATAGGCTAAAGGCTATGCACTGCTTAGTTAAACATCGAATTTTTGACTGTTTTCTTAAAGCCTTTAAGGATCTTGGGTTTCAGACACTTGGACCAACCGCTCGTGACCATGCGATTGTTTGTGAAGAAATCGATTCCTGTAGTGAATTGCCTGTTGGCATTACCGATACGCAATCTCCTGAAGCCTATCGTTTGAAACAGAGAGAGGATAATGCTTTCTTCGGATACACGGTGAGCCCTTTTTCGTGGAAACGGTTTCTGGATCCACCGAGACAAAAGCTGTTTTCTGTCAAGAATGAAGGAATGGCCATCCGGGAAGATCCAATGGATGAAAAACCGATGGCTCTGATTGGCGTCAAAGCCTGCGAGTTGGCTGCTATTAAAATCCAGGATAGAGTTTTTCTGGAAGGTGCGTTTGTAAATCCAGTCTATAAAAAACACCGTGATGCATCTCTAATTGTCGGGATTCACTGCTATAAAGCTGGAAAATCCTGTTTTTGCGCTTCAATGGGTTCGGGGCCGACCTTTCAGGAAGGCTGTGATTTACTCCTTACCGAATTTGTTGAAGAAGCCTTTTTTGCTGTCGAAGCTGCCAGCAAAAAAGGAAATGAGTTTCTTCAAGGGCTTAATCTGGAGCGTGCGCCCGAAGATATTGAAGCAAAAATCAAAGAACAAATCGAACAAACGGCTCAGCAGATTTCGCGAAAAATGGATGCTGGTGCAGCCAAGGAAGTCTTAAAAAAACAACCTCGAGTCTCCCGTATGGGATGCTGTTGCCGAACAATGTCTAAGCTGTGCAAACTGTACGCTCGCCTGCCCGACATGCTTTTGTTCTACAGTCGAGGATACTGTGAATTTGACCGGAGACCATGCCGAGCGGTGGAAGAGCTGGGACAGCTGTTTCACTTTAAACTTTAGCTATGTCAATGGAGGAGCTGTTCGTCAGACGACAAAGTCTCGCTACCGGCAGTGGTTGACCCACAAGCTCTCCAATTGGTACGAACAGTTCGACACTCCCGGTTGCGTTGGTTGCGGGAGATGTATTACCTGGTGTCCGGTCGGAATCGACTTTACCGAGATTTCCATTATTCGAAAAAGAGGCGAGCAAATGAAAGACTTAAAGGAACTGTTGATGGAACATCCATTTTTCAGGGGAACGGAAGAAACACGCATTGAACTAATCGCAGGCTGTGGAAAAAATGAACACTGCGATGAAGGAATGTATCTTACCGCTTCAATGGCACGGAAGCGTATTGCATTCGCTGCCATACCATTCGATTTCAAGTGTGCTATGTCCGATTTTGAAACGGTCTTTGAGTAAAGCTTTCGAGCTTGATTTGATCGTTTCAAGCATCTCTGTATCGTTTTGTTGTTGAACGACGATATGTGCTTCGAAGGCTATGTGATATTCATCCAGCTCCCAGACATGAATATGGTGAACACTCTCAATACCGCTGATGGTTTCTAAAGCGTTTGCCACCTCGGCTATACTTATTTCCGGCGGTGTTCCCTCCATAAGTATACGAGAGGTTCTACTCAGCATTCCGAACGACATGAAGAGAATATAACCGGCGATGATCAATGAGAGAGCAGGATCAACCCAACTCCAATTCAACCAATAGATAGCAGCGCCTCCGGCCAAAACGGCGACCGAGGCTCCAGCATCTGTTAGGTTGTGAAGGAAGGCAGCTTTCACATTTAGGCTCCCCTTGGGCATGGACCACAGGAGCCAAGCAGTGACTATATCAACCACCAGAGCAACTCCTGCAGCAGCCATGATCCATCCACCTTGTAATGGCTCAGGCGCAAAAAGTCGACGAGTTGCCTCATAGACCAGATATAGACCTACAACCATTAGCGCTGTAGCTTTCGATGAAGGCATAATCCATCTATTGCAAGTATCAGAAGTCGATCCCATTGTGCCTAATACAGTCATGATGGGTTGGAATGAAGACATGACAAAGCGTGAACGCTTTCGGCAGACACTAGATTCTATTTTGCACATGAATAAGAATCTATTGCTGTTTATTGAGGCGAAGGAAGAATATAAGGGCAAATGGAATCGTACGATTGATGTGTGGTGGCGGTCGCGGCGCAACGGGATCTTGATGATCACCTTGGCGCATTTACTGCAAAGCAATGCACGTTGACGCCATCATCGTATTCGTCTTATGATGATTGTTGATAAAGAGGCAGCTAAGGACAAGGTAAAGAGTAATTTACAACGTACCTTGGAAGATATTCGTATAAAAGCAGACGTTTACATTTTGAACAAAGACGCTCCGGTAAACGATATCATTCACCGGGAATCTTTTCTGTCTGAAATATGTTTTCTTGGAGTCAATTTGGATGTCGATGAAACTAATCCAGCCCCTCTGGAAAACATAGATAAACTGGCATCCGTCTTTCACGGTAATTTGATCGTCGCTAAAAACTGGGAAGATTTGAATGCCCAGTGGAACTAAATCAAAGCAACTGCATCTAATTCTTTCGTGCCTTCCTTTATGATTTAACTATAGTTCATAAATATATAACATGAAGTCAGACGAGGAGAATTTTCCTTATTTTAATAATCCAGGTTATTCTGACCAGGGCATTTCTTTCTTCTCCATTAACCGAAAAATCAACGCTGCAACGTTTGCCGTAGTTATCTACTTCGCCAACAAGGCAATGATTATTCGCAATACCCTATAGAATTTTTACTTTAAGGATTCCGTTATCATCTTGAGCCATGCCAAGTAGCGATTGGAAAACTCTGGGCTTATTCTTTCCACGTGAATGTTTAGGGTTTAGGCAATATGGATTATTTCTGCCACTCTTCCGTCAGCTATTCGGCCCTGGGTTTAAGTTAAGTGCCAGAAGGTCATTTGAAAAATATGACTCGTTTGAATCACTCATTGGTATTATTCTGCTAACTTGAACTGCTATTTTCTACGACAAAGTCATGGAAAGAAATCTACAATATCATCGATAAGATCGAAAAATTCACTATGAATATTAAAATTATTTCGAGTATTTCAGGTTTTTCTTTCGTTAGAAGATTATTGATGAATGAAAATCTGTTTTGCGGACAATCCTTGATAAAAAGAGCGTGGCAAGTTTCAGCCATCCTGCTTCTTGCATCCCCACTAGTAGGGTTCAGCAAGGACGAACAAGAATCCGGCTTTAGTGATTTACAGAGCTACCTCTCACAGGCATTGGCCGCCAACCCGCAACTGGAGGCTTTTGAGCAAAGATACAGAGCTGCAATGCAACGGATACCGCAGGCTTCTTCGCTGCCAGACCCGATGCTTCAGATCACGACCTTTGTAGAATCCGTTCAGACGAGAACAGGCCCTCAAGAGAATACCTTCATGCTGGGGCAGAAGATACCCTGGTTTGGAAAGCTGGGCAGCCGTGAAGATGCTGCATCCGCTGAAGCTGAAGCGCTATGGTTCGCTTACCAAAACCAGCAACTTATGTTGGCCCGGGCGGTCGCAATGAATTTCTATGAATATGGTTACCTGAAGGAAGCGATACGCCTGACTCGAGAGAACCGGGATTTGCTGCAAAAACTGGAGCCTATCGTTGAAGAGAAGGTTCGGGCAGGAGCGGACTTGAATGCGTTGCTCCGACTCAAGGTCGAAATTGGCAAGGTAGATGATCGCTTCAAGACTCTGGAGCAGCAACGCATCGCTCAATCGGCTAAATTGAGTGAGCTGTTGGCGCTTCCGGAAACCTCTGTATTGCCATTGCCAGAGTGGGAGCCACCGATAAGCGAGTTGCCTGATGGCCCCTCTATGGCGGTTGCCATACGAGAGAATAATCCTGAGCTGCAAATGCTCGAACGAAAGATCATCAGCGCTGAGGCCAGACGTGAAATCGCACGACTGGAGAGTTATCCGGACGTAACTCTCAGCTTCAACTACGTACGGATTGGTGACCCGGTGGTGAATTCCAATACTCCTGATGCGGGTCAAGACCCCTGGAGCTTTACAGTAGCGCTAAACATACCGATTTGGTTTGAAAAGTATGATGCTGCCAAAGCGGAAGCTCTGGCCAGCAAGCGCTCATTCGTAAGTGAATATGATAACCGGTACAACGTGCTGCGTGCTGAACTTTCGGCCAGTCTGGCGGTTCTCAAAGATGCAAATCGCCGCCTGAAGCTCTATGGAGAAGAGCTATTAAGTCTGGCTGAACAGGCGGTCGAAAACAGCCGCACCAGCTATGAGGCTGGGCGTACTGGCATTCTTGAGGTCATTGATAGCGAACGTTCATTACTGGATCTCCAACTACTCTATTGGAAAGCTGCGAGTGATGCCTGGAAACAGCGAATCATTATTCAAACCCTGGCTAATCAATCAATTCTTTGAAGTTTTAACGTAACATAAAAACATGAACAAGAAAATGGTCTTTATCGTAGCAGCATCAATTATAGCTGCCTTCTTTGTCGGTGTCGTGCTGGGGCAATTTACTTTTTCCAGCAGTGAAAGTCATGCGCATGAAGCAGCTAAAGAATCGCCAGCGATGGCTTCCAGCGAGCCCACCATCTGGACTTGCTCAATGCACCCGCAGATTCAGCAACCTGAGCCGGGGGATTGTCCAATTTGCGGAATGGACTTGATACCAATCAAAAACAATGCAGGTGCAGATGATGGGCCGCGTGTTATGAGTATGAGTGAAGCCTCACGCGCACTGGCTGAAATCCAAACGACCGTAGTTGAACGAAACTTCCCAGAGGCCGAAATTCGGCTCGTAGGAAAACTTAACTACGATGAAACGCGCGAGAAATCCCTGACGGCTCGCTTCCCGGCTCGCATTGACGAACTCTTCGTCAATTTCAGAGGCATACGGGTTAAAAAGGGCGAGCACTTGGCCAAGGTCTATAGTCCGGATTTGCTCACTGCGCAGCGTGAGCTGCTAACGGCCTGGCGAGCCAATCCAGACAGTTCAATTACGCGAGCGGCCCAAGAAAAACTCCGACTTTGGGATCTGTTGCCGGAACAGATTGATGCCATCATCAAAAGCGGCGAAGCTAAGGATCACTTTGTTTTAAAAGCGCCAATTGGGGGAGTTGTTGTGGCCAAGCATGTCAAAGAAGGCGACTACTTTAAAACCGGAGAGGTACTGTTCCGCATTGTTGACCTCGGTCAGCTATGGCTGTATCTGGATGCTTACGAATCCGATCTAGCATGGCTGCGTTACGGTCAGGACGTGACATTTTCTGTGGAATCTTATCCCGGAAAAATATTCCATGGGCAAATTGCATTTATTGAGCCTGAAGTGGATCGTAAAACTCGAACCGTGCCTGTTCGGGTCAATGTGCCCAATGAAGACGATCGGTTGAAGCCCGGCATGTTTGCACGTGGAGTCGTAGCTTCAAGGATAGCTGAGGGAGGCAAAGTCTATGCGCCCGAATTTGCCGGCAAATGGATCAGCCCAATGCATCCTGAGATTGTAAAGGATACTCCGGGCTACTGTGATGTTTGCGGGATGGACTTGGTGCCCGCAGAAGAGTTGGGCTATGTGAACCATGCAGGGGAGGTGGCTCCATTGATCATACCGACTTCGGCGGTTTTACGGACGGGTAAACGTGCGGTTGTCTATGTTGAAAAGCCGAATGCCGAGCGCCCTACATACGAAGGGCGAAATATAGCTTTGGGCCCTCGTGCCGGCGATTATTTTCTGGTGGATGCAGGGTTGGATGAAGGCGAACGGGTTGTAACCAGAGGAGCGTTTAAGATCGATAGCTCATTGCAAATACAGGCCAAGCCAAGCATGATGAATCCGGAAGGCGGTGGTTCCATGCCTGGGCACCATCATGGAGGAAATGCCAGCAGCGCTGTCGACACCAGTCATAAGAAACATCAAAACGTGTCGATGATCGACATATCTGTCGATGCTGCGGTACAGCTTCTAGAGCCTTATCTTCGACTTCAATCTGCCTTGGCAAATGATGATTTTGAAAGGTCGAAAGAACAGGTGAAAACAATGATGCAGATAACTGGACATTCCGGAAAACTGCCAAATCTTCTTCACGATATGCTAGTCGCCGACTCTTTGGAAGAGCTGCGCAAGCCACATTTCGAAACTTTGTCCAATGCCATGATAGTTGCAGTCAAGGCAAACCCCGGAGCATTTGATGGCGAACTTCTGCTAATGCACTGCCCGATGGTGTATGAAGATCGAGGCGCTGATTGGCTGCAACGTTCCGAACCTTTGCGAAATCCTTACTTTGGCGCAATGATGCTAAAATGCGGCGGAGTTAAGGAGAGACCTGGTGACGTAGAGAGAGGGGGAATAGAGGATTTAAAATGATTCGAATTGCGCATTTTAGAGAACGGAATGTTTATCGAGAAGCCTTGGCTGCTGTCTTGGAGGTCCATGAAATCACCAAGGCTTTTCCTTTTGAAGAACTTGATCACAAGTACGACAACATTATAGGAATGCTTTTTCGCATGCTGAGCACTCCTGAAAAATGGATCATCGATTCGAAAAAAGGGGGTGGTCAGTGAGCACTCCCAATCCTCTCGTCTCCCCGTCCCCTAATCCCATCAACCGCCTGATCCGGTTCTGTCTGGAGAACAAGCTGGTCGTTGTCCTCTTTACCGTAGCCCTTATCGTATGGGGCATTGCAGTCGCGCCATTTGACTGGGAGTCCGATGTTTTTCCGCGGGATCCAATTCCGGTAGATGCTATACCCGACATTGGTGAGAACCAGCAAATCGTTTTCACCGAATGGATGGGACGCTCGCCTCAAGACATCGAAGACCAGATTACCTATCCATTGACCACAGCGCTGCTTGGGCTGCCGGAGGTCAAAACTATCCGTAGCTATTCGATGTTCGGTTTTTCGTCGATTTACATCATCTTCAAAGATGACGCTGAGTTCTACTGGACGCGTTCGCGCATTCTGGAAAAGTTGAACAGTTTACCATCCGGAACGCTTCCTCAAGGCGTCTCGCCACAGCTCGGGCCGGATGCGACTGCGCTCGGACAGGTTTACTGGTATACACTGGAAGGCGTGAGCCCGGAGGGAACGCCGACCGGAGGCTGGGATCTCGACGAGCTCCGCAGCACGCAAGATTGGTATGTGCGCTATGCCCTGCAAGGTTTGGATGGCGTGGCAGAAGTGGCTTCAATCGGTGGCTTTGTTAAGGAATATCAGGTCGATGTCGATCCGGACGCTTTGCGTGCTTATGGAATCGCTTTGCATGAAGTTTTTGATGCAGTGCGAGGCAGCAACTTGGATGTCGGAGCGCGTACCATCGAAATCAATGCTGCCGAATATATAATCCGTGGTCTGGGTTTCATTGAGAACCTCGATGACTTGCGAAAGGCCGTTGTCACTCAACGGGACAACGTGCCCATCACTTTGGCCCAAATCGCTGAGATCGAATGTGGTCCCGCGCTTCGCCGGGGTGCACTGGATAAGGCCGGAGCGGAAGCTGTCGGCGGTGTGGTCGTAACTCGCTATGGCGAAAACCCGCTCGCGGTCATTAAGCGTGTCAAAGATAAGATTCAGGAAATCTCACCGGGCCTACCCAAGAAGACCCTTGAAGATGGCACCGTCAGTCAGGTGGAGATTGTTCCCTTTTACGATCGCACCAGCTTGATCTATGAAACTCTGGGCACACTGGAAGATGCCGTTCGCCAGCAAATTCTTGTTACCATTATCGTCGTTGTGATCATGGTGCTTCACTTGCGAAGCGCCTCGCTGATTTCAGGTGTTCTGCCCTTGGCGGTGCTGTTCTCCTTTATCGGGATGAAAATCTTTGGAATTGATGCCAACGTCGTTGCGCTCTCGGGTATTGCTATTGCGATTGGCACAATCATCGACATGGGTGTCGTTTTGATTGAGAACATCTTGAAACACCTTGATGACGCGCCACCGGATGAAAGTCGCCTCGAAGTCGTTTACCGTGCCTGCTCCGAAGTTGCAGGTGCGGTCGTTACCGCCGTGCTGACCACCGTCATCAGTTTCCTCCCGGTTTTCACGATGGAAGCTGCGGAAGGTAAGCTATTCCGCCCCTTGGCTTATACGAAGACATTCGCGCTTATTGGTTCCATTGTCGTCGCACTGACAATTATCCCGCCGCTGGCGCATTGGTTCATCACCGGTCGATACAAATCACATCTGGCAAGGTATGGCTTGTGGGGAAGCATCGCTCTGGTTGGTATCGTCGGGGTTATATTTCTGCCGTGGTTTCATTGGTGGCTTGGGCTGCTTATGTTTGTGGCAGCAGCCTTTCATATGGCGAGTCCGAAGATTCCGAATACAGTGCAACGGGGCGTTTTTTTCACCTTCAACTTTGTCGTCGCTGTGCTCGTTGCGTTTTGGCTGGCAACTGATTGGAAGCCGCTTGGCCCGGAAGAGCACATTCATAACATTCTCTTTGTCCTTCTTACAGTTGGTGGATTACTCGGCTTCTTCTACCTTTTCATTAAGTTCTACGCACAGATGCTTTCGTTTCTGCTTCGATTCAAGGCCGTCTTCATCGCTTTCAGTGGGTTAATTGTTGTCTTCGGTTTCACCATATGGGTTGGTTGGAGCAGTGTTTTTGGTTGGCTACCGGAAGGCATCCGCAGTTCCAAACCTTACGTCACCATGGCACACACCGTGCCGGGTCTCGGGAAGGAGTTTATGCCTGCGCTTGACGAAGGTTCCTATCTTTTAATGCCCACAACGATGCCCCATGCTTCCATCGGTGAGGTGATGGATGTTCTCAGCAAGCAGGACATGGCAATCAATGCGATTCCCGAAGTCGAAAGTGCTGTGGGCAAACTTGGGCGGGTTGAGAGTCCGCTTGACCCGGCGCCCATCTCGATGATCGAGACAATCATCACTTACAAATCGGAGTTTATAACCGACGAAGACGGGCGTATCCTGACTTTTGCCTACGAC